>CAYTVM010000166.1:0-4900 GCA_964441685.1 uncultured Atribacterota bacterium
CCTGAGTATCAGTAAAAATCTCCAGATTGTTACAATTCCAGGTAATGTTATCTTCTTTTTCTTCTTTGTCTTTCCGCTCCTGAACTAATATTATTTTTTCTTGAAAGATATACCTTTTATCATTAAGATAAGCTTCAAGGTTTTCACCGGTAATGGTGATATCACTCTGCACTAATTTTATGTCGCCCTTAATCTGACCAATCTTTTTATCCACATCAAAATCAGCTTTCTGAGCAGTTAAGATGATATCTTCCTGGGTAACAATGACATTCCCTTCAAAGTTCATTTTATCGGTACCCTTATCATAAGTCACATTATCTGCCTGTATATTTACTACCGATTCTTCAGTTTCTTTTTTCTCTTCCTGGGCAGAAGAAAAAAAGCTTAAAAACATAATTAAAAATAAACTAAAAAGTACGATTAAAAATCTATTAAAACAGAATTTTTTACAATTTTTCATTATATAAAAACTCCTTTCTTTTAGGACGGTTGCAAGATGCAAGGTACGAGATGCAAGATTATTTAATTTACTAATGGTCCAATTAGAGAATAAGAAATAAAAAATATAAGATACATTTAATGTATAGTAAAGAAAAAAACAGAAAATGGATATAATATTATTCGATTTTAAAAGTTACTTTTACATTTCCCTGTAATTCAAGTTTGCTTAGTTCCATATCACTTTTAAGCCAGTCGGCGGTAATATTATTTTCTTTCACTATTAATTCCACCGGTTCCAAGCTGGCCAAGGTCTCTTCTTCCGAATCCCAGTAAAACCTTTCCCCTTTTAGGATATCCCCTTCTTTAGTCTCGATAATTACATCTCCTATTAATTCCATACTCTTGCTTCCCATATCGGCAATACATTTATTAAGCTGAATATCTAGGTAGGGTTCGTTATCTTTAAAGATGACTGTTTTTTTAATCTCTTCAAAGATAGTCCTTTTTCTATCCTCTGCTAAAGATATTTTATCAGCATCTATCTCCCATTCTTTTTCCCCGGCTTTCATTCCTACTACTGTCCCTTTTTCTATTTTAACCGGGGCTTCATTTATTTCTATATCTTCTTCGATTTCTTCAATCACTTCTTCTGTTTTGCCCGTATCCCCGTCTTCCCCTTTATTATAAATAAAATAAAAAGAAAGAGATAAAGCCAAAATTATTACTAAAATAAACCATAAATATCTTCGTTTAAGCATAGTATAATAATATCATTAAAGTCCCAAAGATAAAAGCATTTCATCCCAGAAAGTATCCCGGGAAAAATTAGTAAAGTGATAATAATAATGGTAAGCAGTATAGGGAAAGTAGATGGAAAGACCCTTAGAACCATTTAAACTTCCGTCGCTGTATCCCGATTTTATTATTGCATCATTTAAAGTCTGTTGGATGTTTAGGGCAATATTTTTGACTTCAAGACTATTTGAATAGACTAATAATTGATTACAAAAATCATATAGATCAATAAAATCCCAATCACCATAATACTGACTGCTTGCAGAAGCAAGAATATATTTACTTTTAAGAGTCAGGGAATCATTCATGATCGCCAAAGCCAAATTGGATAACTGAGAGGTCAAAGTATCCATATAACTTAAATCAATTGCCGATTGACTGACAGCACCATAAGAATAAGATAAAATATATTTATCTACAATATCGACCGCCAGCTGCTCGGATGATACAAGAGGATTACTCGCCAGTTGCGCCAGAATAGTATCATAAGGCCAACCATTAAATGGTACCGATTCTTCCGAGGTAACCAGAATATCAGTATAATCTTTTATCTGATAAGCCACCTCAGTCATCGCCATGAAACAGGCATCCATGCCCACTATATCAATATTTCCCCCGATCTGAGCACTAATCGCAGAAAAAGCATATTCCAATTCAAGCATAGTGATCTTATCTCCTCCACTGGTATCATCCCAGGCAATATCCTTGGTAGTGTATGATGATGACCGGAATCCTCCTCCGTGATTCCAGATTACCAACAAATATTTTTTAGCCGGATAATTACTTGTTGCCCAATTGGTAAAATCAATTAAGGTTTGAGGGTCACCCATATTCAATTCGCCTAAATCACTTTTTAATTGAGAATTTATCTGAACAGGGTCAAAATCCTGAGTAATATAATATCTTCGAGTATTAGTCCAATTACCATTAGAAGCATCATCAGCATAACCTTCATTGTTATCAGCTAATACACTATAAGGAATTCGGTCGATTTGCACTACAATATTCACCTCTGCTGTCGAACCGGCCATTTCCATTTCATTTATATCATTGATACCTGCACTTTCCAGGTTATTATCGGAATCAAGATATACCATTACCGTCCATTCGGCAGTATTGTCCCTGGGGGGAAATAAAAAACAACCGGTTAGGCTAATGGATAGTATTATTAGAATAAAAATCATTATATATTTAAATTTCATAAATTGCCACTCCTTTTGTATAGTCTATAGTCGTTAGTATATAGTATAGCATAGAGCGTATAGCGTTTAGCGTATAGTTTTAGATTAATAAGATATTTGTCTTAGTTATACTAAAAACTTAAAGCGAAAAGCGCAAAACCCTAATTCAAAACTAAAAACTTTTTTTACAAACTATTGCTTTTAATGTAGGGGTCGGATTTATCCGACCCGACTATTCCAGTATTTTTTAACGGACTCGATAAATCGAGCCCCTACATTGATAGGCGCCGCGACACCTCTTCAACGGATTTATATATATTGCTGAAAATAAAAGAAATTACTTGCAACGACATTTCAAATTTATTTTTTGTTATTGTTAATAATATATCATATAATAAAATAGAAGTCGAAAAAATTATTTTAAAAAAAATTATAATTATTTTAAAAAAAGAAGGATTTTTAATAAAGAATGTAGTATTATATATAATAATAAAAAACATTCTATTGTTATTTGTATGTAATCGACATGTACAATCATGTATAATATAGTTAACTTCAATAGCAATTACTTGGCTATTCATTTAATAACCAAACAGGGAGGGGTGGTATTATTTTAAATTAAATTAGAATTTTATTTTTTCTAACGTATTCATCAATCATTGCTTTTTGTTACTTTCATAATGTAAAAATATTTTTTCAGGAGGATAATAATGAGAAAAAGTTTTTTTAAGAAAATTTTTATAAGTTTGGTCTTAATTGCTGTACTTGCTGTAATCTCTGCAGGTTGTGGAACCACTGCTCCACCAATCAACCCGCCACCGATAGCAACAACTTGCACAGTAATGGTCACTTCTCAAGACGGTACGGTATGGGGACAGGCTGTATATATGGATGGAACACAACAACCTTCAACTATTTTAGCTCCCTGGGGTTCGGTTCAAATTAATAATGTAACAGTAGGTGTTCGCCATGCTTTTTACATAATTCAAGGTGCTACACTTAGTCATACAATTTATCTTACTACTGTTCCGGGCACAAACTATGTTGATTTCTATTGGTTCTAATAGCTGACGTTTGACACAATCTTTAAAAAATTAAAATTAAGGGATTATCTGTTGTAGTTAGACTTTTAAGATGATCCCTTAATTTTAATTTATGCTTTAAATCAAAGATAAAATTACTCTCAGATAATCACAGATATTAATAAACTACAATTGCTTGAAAATTAGTTCTTCTACTTTTTATAAATAATCAAAAAAAATTCCTAAAACAAGAGAATTTTTTAATCCTTGTCAAATATTAAATAATATATTATAATTAATATGTAGTGAAGAAATTTCTCTTAATATTAAATTAGAGAGGTGAAATATAATGAAGAAATCTACATTATTTAAGAAGAGTGTCCTAATCATAAGTCTAGCTTTGATATTAGGGCTATTTTTTGCTGGATGTACGATAATCATACCGGATACCGACCAAACGGGTACTGTTTACCTTGTTATCACTAATCATGATTGGTATTTTAATATCTACTTAGATTCAGTTTCATACAATAATAAATTAGGGACAACTGATGTCTATGGAGAAGACACTTTTTATAATGTTCCTACCGGTTACCATACTTTTTACGCTGAAACTGCTGATGGTTACTACTCAGGCCAAAAAACTCAAAGTATACACACCGGCCCAAATTATGTAAATATTCAGGTGTATTATAATTATTAAAAAATAAAACAACAAGGTAACTTTTGCTATGTTAGAAAAAAAGAAATATTTTTTTCTATTTATTCTCGTAATAGCTGTATTACTTTTAGCCTCCGGCTGCGGGTATTATTATCCCGCTGTTTATACTTTTGGTTCCATTGAAATAACCACCAATCCTCCGGGGGCAAAAATCTTTTTGGATGGTATAGATACTGGCTATATTACTCCCTATATCTTATCCAATGTTTTAACCGGAACCCATACGATTAAACTCACTTTAACTGATTATTTAAGCTATTCCAGTGTCATGAATATTACAGCACACCAGACTGCCAAACTAAGCTTAAATTTGACCCCTGCAACTTCAGCGGTTTTTTTAGTTAGAATTAGTGTTTCTCCCTCTAATATAAACCTTATGGTAGGAGAATCGAAAGCAATTGATTCAGTCACTGCTTATTATTCTGATTCCAGTACTGCTAATGTTCCTCTTGTAAATTGTATCTTTGAACCCTATCATACCTACAACCCAACTTGCACCTATGTTAATTCAAGTGGATTAATTACTGGAGTAGCAGCCGGTACAACTCTTATTTTAGTCGTTTATGAGGAAGGGGCAATCAGCAAAATAGATTCATTAAAAGTTACGGTTAGTGACTATTAATTAACAAAATGAAGCAGTATAGTATGGTACCGCGCTCTCTGCGTAGAAGTCGAAGATTATATCTATATCCAGGGAAGTGACAATGATTTTTCTGCTCCTCCTTGTGATGTAGATAAAA
>CAYTVM010000167.1:0-3079 GCA_964441685.1 uncultured Atribacterota bacterium
TGACCCGGTATCGGTTGATGAATTTACCGATATCGCCCGGATATCCGGGCTAAAAGGAATAGAAAGGAAATCCTTGCTTCACACTTTAAATATCCGAGCGAATGCCTTCCGTTATGCTAAAGAACAGGGGAAAAAATTTGAGGAATTAAACCTTATTATTGCCCATCTCGGTGGGGGGATATCTATTGCCTCCATCAAGAAAGGGAAAATTATTGATGTAAATAACGCCAATGACGGAGGACCTTTTTCACCCGAGCGAACCGGTTCTCTTCCCAACAAGGCCTTAATCCATCTATGCTATTCTGGTGAATATTCAGAAAAAGAATTGTACAAGCTTATTACTCATCAGGGCGGACTTGTCTCTTATCTGGGGACAAATGATTTTAGAGAAGTAATGAAGAAAATAGACCAAGGAGATAAATATGCAGAATTAATTTTTGAAGCGATGTGTTATCAGATTGCTAAAGAAATCGGCGCGATGGCTGCAGTATTAAAAGGAAAAGTTGAAGCAATTATTCTTACCGGAGGCATAGCTCATAATAAAATTTTAGTAAATAAAATAAAAGATCGTACGAGTTGGATAGCTCCGGTTGTAGTTTATCCGGGGGAAGAAGAGATGAAGGCCTTGGCTCAAGCAGTGATAAGAGCAATAGATGGAGTAGAAAAAGTAAAAACATATTTTTAAAATTAAATTTAATCTGTGTAATTTGTATTTAGGAGGTACGAAGATGATAAAAAATTTTGAAGAATTATTTGCAAATTTAAAGGTTAAAGGAAGAGAAAGGATCATTGTTGCTGGTGGAGAAGAGATTGAAACCCTGAAAGCTCTAAAAGATTGTTACGATAACGGATTTGGAGAAGGAATTTTAGTGGGAGATCAAGCAGAAATTGAAAAGTCCCTTTCTTTATTAGGTGAAAGTAATTTTATAAAAGAGATTATCGAAGCAAAAGATGATGAAGATAAAGCTCGAAAGGCAGTAGAGAAAGTAAAAGAAGGAGGAACACTCCTTAAAGGGAAAATTAAAACTGCTACTCTTTTAAAAGCGGTGTTAAATAAAGAGTGGGGTTTACGGACTGATAAAATTGTCAGTAATGTTTTTATCTTTGAAGATAAAAGAGATGGAAATTCCAAATTGGTATTGATGAGTGATGGGGGAGTAAATATCAAACCAGATGTGAAGACTTTAGTTGCAATTATAAATAATGCTGTTGAAATTGCTCACAAGCTGGGAATAGAGACTCCTAAAGTGGCTCTCTTAGCTGCGGTGGAAACTATAAATCCTGATATGGAAGAGACCATTAATGCGGGGATAATTTCCAAAATGAACGAAAGAAAGCAGATTACCGGTTGTATTATTGATGGACCGTTGGCTTTAGACAACGCTATTTCAGAATTTGCTGCCCAGAAAAAAGGCATCACCTCATCGGTGGCGGGTAAAGCAGATATTTTAATTGTCCCTGATATTGCTGCCGGAAATATCTTTGGTAAAGCACTTATCTATTATACTAATTATCAGACAGGACATATATTGGTGGGAACAAAAGCTCCGGTAATAATACCCTCCCGAGCGGATAAAAGTGATGTGAGATTAAATTGCATCGCTGTCTCTATCTTATGCAGTAAATCAAGAGATTCCTGAATATTGGTAACATTGCTCTCTTTTTCCGTAAGACCCTTTACAATACAAATTCTTGTAGGGTGGGCAAGTGCTTTTAGCAGCTCGCTTTTTTGGATAAATTTCGATTTTTCTTCCATATATAATCCACCTTCTAAACTTTTTATATAAACAAATTGGTATCTGCTGTCTCTACGGCAGGAAGATCCGCTTGCTTTAATCAGGTCTGATTTTTCTATTTTTTCGTATTAATAAATGTCCGGATTGTCTTGCTTTTGAACAGCAGAGAAATAAGTTAAATAACCTCCGCTTAGGTTTTTAATATTTTTAAAACCTTTTTGCTTCATGATTTTATAAGCAATATAGCCCCTTAATCCCTGTTTGCAAAAGATAATAACATTTTTGTCTTTAGGAATTTCATTTATCCTGTTTCTTAATTCATCTACCGGGATATTAATTGCTCCTTCAATAGTGCCTCGTTTAAATTCATAAGGGTGTCTTACATCTAGAAGAATTGTCTTTTTCTTATCTATCTTTTCTAATTTATCCCAGTGAATGATGGCATGGTCACCTTTTAGTATATTCGATGCGACATACCCGGCCATATTTACTGGGTCTTTAGCCGAGGAATAGGGAGGCGCATAGGCAAGTTCCAGTTTTTCCAATTCGTATACCGTCATTCCCGCATGTATTGCTGTTGCAAGAACATCTATTCTTTTGTCAACGCCTTCGTATCCTACAATTTGAGCTCCTAAAACCCTACCATTGTTTGGCGAAAAAAGTAGTTTTATAGATATTTCATGAGCACCGGGGTAATACTCGGAATGTGCTGACGAATGAGTAAATGATTTTTCATAAGGAATGTCAAATCTTTTCAATAATTTTTCGTTATTTCCGGTTGTTGCTACAGTCATATCAAATACTTTTAGTACGGATGTGCCTTGGGTTCCGTCATACTTCTCGGGTATTCCGTAGATATTGTTGGCTGCAATTCTACCCTGTTTATTGGCCGGTCCGGCAAGAGGGATAAGGGTTGGATTTCCGTTAATATAATCTATCACTTCGATAGCATCACCAACTGCATAGATATCAGGATTAGAAGTTTTTAAGAAACGGTCTACTTTTATACCTCCCCTTGCACCAATTTCTAAACCTGACATTTTAGCAAGAGAAACTTCGGGGCGTACCCCTATGCCGATTAAGATCATATCGGTCTTTATTTCTCGTCCGCTGCCGAGTTTAACCAGGGAAAATTCCTCCCGATGTTTAACTTCTTTTACCTCATCGTTTAGATAAAATTCTACCTTTTTTTCTTTCAAGTGTTGATGAATCAGAGAGGCCATTTCACTATCCAGGGGAGCTAATACCTGTTCTGCTAATTCAACGATGGTAATGGCTATTCCCCTTCTATGAAGATTTTCCACTAACTCCATACCGATAAAACCCGCACCGACTACCACAGC
>CAYTVM010000167.1:3179-4896 GCA_964441685.1 uncultured Atribacterota bacterium
GTACTGGCAAAGATTTTATTTACTTTTCCTCTGCCTTCAAAATGCCATCGATGCACAATATGCACCCCATCATCGATGCCGATACCGAGAATCATTGGTAATGCCATGACGTTAACTACAGTAAGCTGCATACCGACTAAATGCATTAACCCAACCATCCAAATCACTCCGGCTACCAGGGGTATCATGGCGATAGTAGCGTATTTGAAACTGCGAAAATCGAGCCATAATAATAAAAATACAACGAGAACAGTAAGAAGCGCTGCATTTTTTCCGTCATTGCCTATCACTCGGAAAAGTTCTTGCATGACCGGAGGCATCCCGGTTGCTTTATCACTAATTCTATTCAAATCGCTGGTAAACCGTTGCAGGAAGTTCAAATCTGTCCACATATTTTCTGCTGGAAAGACCGTAAGCAAGAATTGTGTTCGGTCTCGATTAGCGTATCTATCCAGGACAGAAGCAGGAAGGTCATCCAGTATAATATTTTCTATTGATGCCATTTTAAGCACAGATTCTTTAAAATAGGGTGCTGCATATTTTTGAAATTCTTTTAATCCTTTTAACCCGCTCTGCCGGTTGTTTTCCAGAAAATCGATAAACTGAGTGATAATGCTAAATGGTTGAGGATCATTGGGATTCCCCACAATTTCACTGCATTTCCTGTCTACCTTGTCCTGTCCTCCCATGTAAGCCATGTCCTGGATCTCCATAATATTCATTTCCAATCTATCCAGTTCTGAAATGATTTGGTTCAATTCGCTATCTGAAATTTCATTTGCTATTACTGCACTTGAGATGGCTCTATTGATTTCCTGGATGTGAGGAATTCGCTTTTGTTGTTCTTCGTAAGACGGTAAATACATAGAGATGTCGTCAATCATGGCAGCCGATTTTATATTTTTTAATTTTTTAGTCATTTCTCTGGATTCTTCGATACTGTCGGTTACAATTAAGGCATAATCCATACTTAAGTCGAATTTATCCAGTATCGTATCCTGCAGGGTAATGGAAGTTAATCCTTTTGGTTCCATATTCATATAATTATGGTCAAAAGAGATTCGAGAAGCAGAGCCCAGCAAAAAGATAGTGGTAAGTACTACGCAAATGATGGTAGCTTTATAACGACCGGATAACCAATTGCATCCTTTCCCAAATGCTTTAAAGGAAATATCCTGATAAACCGGTTTTGATTTTATCCTTCTCTCTGCCAGTTTCCTTTCCAGGCGACGTTCCCGCAGTACCAAAAGTGAGGGCAGGAAGAGAAAGGTAACGATTAATATAGCCAGCAAACCGACACTGCTGACGATACCTACTTCTTTCATCCCACGTGAAGAGCTGATAATTAAGGCAAAAAAGGCAGCACAGGTGGTCAGTCCTCCGGTTAATATACCTTTACCGCTTTTTAAAAAAGTATCCTCTATGGATTGGTCAATCGGTTTTCCCATGGAACGGCTTTCGGTAAAGATGGAAATAATGTGGATAGAAAAATCAATTCCCAATCCGATGAGAATGACCGTAACCATCGAAGTCATAATATTCAAACTCTTCACTAGAATAACAGTTAATCCGATTGCCCAAATAAGTCCGACCGCCAAATTGAGAATGGCATAGAGGGGTGCAATCCACATTCGAAAAGAAAGAATGAGCAAAATTAAAATAGCAATAAAAGCAATGATACTGGTATAACCCATACTCTGCTCGCCGTAAACCATTT
>CAYTVM010000168.1:0-4885 GCA_964441685.1 uncultured Atribacterota bacterium
CTTTGGAAAAGCAAACCTTATTATTGACTATATTTAGCTGTTTTCAGTTATTTTAATATGATTATATGATATTTAATCTTTATTTCTTCTATTTAGTAGTTATTACTCATTAATGGTAGCCTTGAAACCGCATCTAAGCTTAAGGATGATTTTTTATTTTCTTTAAATTTAAAATATCCCGCCGAAGCTAACATCGCTGCATTATCAGTACATAGAGAAATTGAAGGATAAAAAACCTTTATATCTAACAAATTTGCTTTTTGTTTAATTTCTCTTCTTAGAGAATCATTAGCGGCAACTCCGCCAGCTAATATAATTTGTTTAGCTTTAAACTTTAAAGCTGCTTTTATAGTCTTTTCTACCAAAACGTCAGTTACCGCTTGTTGGAAAGAAGCTAATATATCGCTAACAGGTATATTTATATTCTCTTTTTTTAATTCTTTTATATGGTAAATGACTGCAGTTTTAAGACCGCTAAAACTAAAATCAAAACTTTTATCATATAAAATAGGGCGAGGGAATTGAATTGAGGAAGAATTGCCTTCTTTAGCTAATTTTTCTGTGATCGGTCCACCCGGGTAACCTAAATTTAAATTTTTGGCTATTTTGTCAAAAACCTCTCCTGCTGCATCATCTTTGGTCTGTCCTAATAATTTATATTCTCCAAAATATTTTACATATAATAAAGATGTGTGTCCTCCCGAAACAATTAAACATATAAAAGGGGGTTTTACCTCATTATGTTCTAGGAAATTTGCATAAATATGAGCCTCAAGGTGGTTTACTCCAATAAGTGGTATATTTTGAGCATAAGATATTGCTTTTGCAACAGATAATCCCACCAAGAGTGAACCTATTAAACCTGGTCCGTAAGTGACTGCTATTGCGGATAAATCAGTAATCTTTTTCCCTGATTCGTTCAAAGCTTTATCGATTACCGGAATGATAAACTCCATATGTTTACGTGAGGCTATTTCAGGAACTACTCCTCCATATTTTTGATGAATGCTAATCTGGGAAGAAACTATATTCGAAAGAATTATTTTTCCATCTTCCACAATAGCAGCTGCAGTTTCGTCGCAAGAAGTTTCGATTCCCATTATTAAATCTGACATTTAATTCTTTCCTCTTTGCATAGAATATGCTAATTTACTAATTGGCCGATTCACCAATTAGCCAATTCACCAATTCACCGATTTCCCAATTTACCAATTAAATTAGTCTACCAATCTCCCAGTCAATTAAGTTAGCCAGTTAGCTAAGTTAAAAACGTATCTCGTATCTCGTGAATCGTATCTCTTATAGGATACAGTAATGAGTAATGAGTCTTACGTTTTTAAGTGTGCAAAAACAGGTTACTTGTCACACATTACACATGACATAGCTTACTGACTAATCGGTAAATCGATAAATTGAAGAATTGGTAGATCGGGTAATTGGTCAATTGGTAAATAAATCGTAAACACTTGCAACCTGAAACCCGAAACTATTTATTCATTACTCATCGCTCTTTGCTACTTTATAATTTCTTTTCCATAACCAATGCATCTTCTTTTTCTATTTGATAATAATTTTTCAAAAACCTTATCACTTTAAATCCATATTTTCTGTACATGTTTTGTGCGATATAATTTGATCTTCTTACTTCTAAAGATATTTTTTTAATTTTACAGGTAATTGCAATTTTTTCGATAAACCCCAAAAAAGTTTTTGCATATCCCATTCCTCGAAATTTTTCAGCAACAGCAATATTGGTAATGTGAAAACCGGTTCTTTTTTGCCAAAGACCAAAATAACCTATTATTTCATTGTTTTTCTCTAAAATAAAATATCTAGCATATCTATTTAGAGTTAATTCGCTAAAAAACAACTCGTAAGTCCAGGGAACAGGAAAAGATTTTTTCTCAACTTCTAAAACTTTTTTTAAATCATCTATTTCCATAGATCTAATAGCTGCCTGTGTAAAACCCTTGTTAATCATAATTAATCACTCATATTTTTTCTCCCAAACAATTTCAGCCTCAGACTTCCTCAAATAAAAAGGAGAAAGTTTAGAAATATCATCTTCCTCTTTTTTTATTAATTTATTTAAACCTAAAAAAGCAACATTGGTAGCCATCGGTAAATTTATTTGAGAATCGATAAATAAAGCATCTTTACCTATTTTAATTTTAATATTATCCCGATATCTTTTAATTCCATCTCCTAAGAAAATAATTTTTTCTCTTAAGGGAGAAAGTCGTGCAAGCAGGCTATGGATATCTTCACATTTATAATCCATAATCCTATGAAGGCTTTCCCCTCCCCGAAATACAACATCATATATTTCATCTTTCTTGGATTCTAAAATAGGGCATATTAAATTTGGTATACCTGCTAAAGAAAATGACATGGCCTCTAGGGTGGGAATTCCTAATAGAGGTAGTGAGCAGGCATAAGATAAGCCTTTAGCAACACTTAAGCCGATTCTAAGACCGGTAAAGGAACCCGGACCTATGGAAACTGCAACACCGTGAATTTCTTCTATTTTTAAGTCCATTATTTTAAACAATTCTTTTATCGCAGGCATTAAAATAGATGAGTGTTTTTTCTTCAAACCATTAATAGTATAATTTATAAGAACATCTTTGTCTTCTATTAACCCTAAATTACAATATTTAGTAGAAGTATCAATTCCTAAAATTTTCAATTTTTATTAACTCCTTTAAAAAATTATTAAATTTTTGTCCTTGAGGAGTGAAAGAAATTATTCTTTTATAAAAATCTTTAAATTTTATATCGATCTTTAAATATTCTTTTGGCAAAAGTTGTTCAATCTTCTCAGCCCATTCAATAACCGTCAAACCCTCTCCATAAAAATATTCCTGGTAACCCAATTCTAAAATTTCTTCTGCATTATTCAGCCGGAAAAGATCAAAATGATAAATTGGAATTTTACCTTGGTATTCATTTATAATGGTAAAAGAAGGACTGGTAACATAATCTTTCACTTCTAATTCCTGAGATATTCCTTGAATGAAACAGGTTTTTCCTACACCTAGCTCACCATAAAAAGCCAGTAAATCTCCCGGTCTAACTATTTTTCCTACTTCTTTCCCTATATTTTTCGTTTCTTCAGGACTTTTAGTAATAACAGTTAAATTCATCTTAACTTATTCACCAATTCTCCTATTCACCCTTTGACCAATTAAACCAATCGTTAGTATATGGTTTTTAGTTTATAGTTTTTCGTTTTTAGACAAGATTGCTTCCCCTGCTTTCGTAGAACCTACCCTGTTCATTCTGAATTCTGGTCCTGATTACTGGATTCTTTGCGAGATACGATTCACGAGATACGAGATACGAATTATCCTACATGCTATTATAGTAATTTTTCCCCTAACATACTTTTAATTTTATAAGGTTTCCCATTCTTAATAAATAACTTAGGCACTCGTTTTTTATCAGGCATATGTACAACTTCATAATTAATGGTTTTAATCTTATCCGCTATTTCTTCTATTTTTATTTCTTCTTGTTCTTGTCTTCCCCAAAGTACCACTTCATCACCTATTTCCACTTGGGGAAGGTTAGTAACATCTATCATGGTTTGATCCATGCATACTCTTCCGATTACAGGAAAACGCCTTCCTCTTACTAAAACCTCTCCTTGATTAGAAAGTAGTCGATTATAACCATCAGCATAACCGACTGGTAAAGACGCAACAACTGTTCTTTTTTGCCTGGTAATATAGGTTCGACCATAGCTGATATATTCTCCCGCGGGTAATTCTTTTAAAAAAACTATCCGTGTTTTAAAAGTATGGGCTGGAATCAGTTTTATAGTCTTCTCTACTTCTTTGGAGGGGTAAAGTCCATATATAGAAATTCCCGGCCTTACTAAATCCAACCACATATGGGGTAAATCAAGAAGTGCAGCACTGTTGCTTACATGTTTTATTGGAATTCTTATGCCTTCTTTTTTTAAAAAAGTTAAAACATCTATAAATTTTCCGAATTGTTTTTCAGTATAGGATTTATCTTTCTCATCGGCAACTGAAAAATGAGTAAAAATGCCTTCTATTTCCACATTTTTCAAAGCTTTTACTTTTTTAATAAAATTTAAAATATGGTTAGGAAAAATCCCAATTCTTCCCATACCGGTATCTACCTTAAGATGAACTTTTACTATTTTATCCTGTTTAAAACCTGACTCAGAATATTTTTCTATCATTTCATATTCGCTCACTGTAGGAGTTATATCATATGCTACCAATAATTCTACTTGTTCTTCCAAGGTTAAGCCAAGGACTAAAATAGGAACAGTAATTCCGGCTTTGCGAAGTATAATGCCTTCTTCTAAGCGAGCAACCGCCAATCTGCTGGCACCATTTTTTAAAAATACCAAAGATGCTTCCAAAACATCATGCCCGTAAGCATTGCCTTTAACTACTGCCATCAATTCTTTTTTTACACCTATTAATTCTTTAATATTTTTTACATTGTTTGCCATTGCATCAAGGTTTATTTCTACCCAGGTAGGACCTAATAATTTTTGCATTGTTTATTTTTCCTCCTTTTTATCGTATTAAGTATAGCGTATAGCGTACAACGTTTAGCGTATAGTAGTAAAGCGAAAAGCGTAAAACTATCTCGTGAATCTTATCTCGTTAAGAATTAGTTATCCGGTTACCGATTGTATGTTTATTTAATCAAGGAAATAAAATCAAAACAATTAAATAGTTAACTAAACTGATTGAGTAATTGGATATTTAAATTAACTTGCATCTTGCAATTGTTAACTGTCAACTGAAATCCTGTATTTAATGCTAAATACTAACTAACGACTACTTGACAAATATCAACACATCGCGAACTTAAAAATATCAATACCTCGTGAACCTTA
>CAYTVM010000169.1:0-4870 GCA_964441685.1 uncultured Atribacterota bacterium
AACTCATTCAGACATTAGTCGGATCGACAGGATTTATGGTAAATATTATTTTTATAATTTGAAACAAAGAACTGTCCCCTATTTCTCTTACCCTTCTTATTCTCTTTGATTAACGATTAACTAGACAGGTAATATCAGGGTATCAATATTTTTGCTAACCATTTTCCCAGGGCGGTGATTGTTAAAATCGGGGGCATTCCCGGGGCTTTGGGTAGAACGCTGGCATCGCAAACAAATAGATTATTTATTTCTGTTTGTAAATCTTTTCCTACGACTTTACCAATGGCGGCAGTCCCACCCGGATGGGCTCCCTGCACTTTGGAAACTGAAATAGATTTGGGGTTTGCCCCTGCTTTAATCAATATTTCACTAGCTATTGAAGAACCTTCTTTTAACTTTCTCCAGTCTTTTTCAGTCACCGGTTTAGAAACCGTTCCATCGGAATATACATGACCGACTGCCTCATCTGAAGTTTTATTCATAATACCAATTAATCGATTTATGGGCAGAGAAAGGCCCTTCATTCCCATTTCTATAAACCTGACCATTCGGCTACTGTTTACGTATGGGGAAAGAATAAATCCTTTAGTTTTATAAAACTCATAGTCAACGAGCGCCATTGTTGGTTCATTGATTTGACTAATACTTTCTGTTATTCCATAAGTATTGACCAAAAGGTCAACAAAAAGATTTGAACCTGCCTTTTTAACTCCCGATTGTTGCAGTATTACAGGGGTTCCTAATCCACCGGCAGCGAGAATAACAACATCCGAGAAGATTTCTATTTCACCCTTTAGTCCAACCCCTCTGACACCTTTTACTTTCCCATTTTCCGTTAAGACCTGCTCGACTGATGTATTATAAATAATATCGATGCCATTTTGCTCGGCTTCTTCCAGATAATTTAAAGCGGTCCACTTAGCGTCTTTCGCACAACCAAACGAACACTGCCCGCATGTTTTGCATTTATCCGGATTAATAAATTTAGGCATTAATTCCATTCGATATCCCAGTTCTTTTGATGCCCACATTATTTTTTCAGAACCCTCTGATAAAAGTTTTCTATCTATAGGAAGAACATTCATTTCGCTTTCTGCCTCTGCGAATTCCTCATCTAAATTAATCCCGAAATCAGCCAGTTCTTCTTCCAGACATCGTGTTGCATTACCACAGGAGACAACTGTAGAACCCCCTGCCATAATGGTTCTGTATAGAATGACTCCTTCCTTTGATTTTTTTGGCACTTTCGTTAATCTGTTTGCATCATAAAATCGTAGGGAATCCTTGAAGGTGCCAACTTCTTGCTCATATTTTCCTTTCTCTACCACTAAAACTTTTTTATTCTTTTTGCTTACCTCTTTTGCCAATGTAGCTCCGCCTGCTCCTGAACCAACAATTAGAAACTCGTATTTTCTGTTATTCATATTATAGCCTCCAATCTTTTTAATTTTTAAAAAGTATTTTAAAAATAGGAACATATCACCACTACAGGGAACAACTTGCTGTTATCTCCTATGTCTGTAATGAGTATCTGAATATACCGCATTGCTAATCTTTGCTATTATAGACTGCTCACTTTTAAAATAATATTCCGCTCCAACAAAAACATATAGTAAGTGGTTCTCTAATGAAAAAATATTCTGTAACTATAGGGTAATCTAAAAACAACATGATAGTCAAATAACTTTCTTTATGAAATAAGGGATAAAAACAGGACATTGAAGACTTATCACGTATTTTTATATTGAAACGTTTAAATGCATTTGAAATTAATGACTGTACTTCTACACTTCTTAGTTTCATTGTTCCCCGGTGTTTTTTTAAAAATAAAAAGTCTCCTAAAAAGGAGACTTTTTATCGACCGGCATCCCGGTCTCATTTAACAAGCTTATCGTACATTTGTATTATAGCTGACAGAAACTATTTGTCAATAACTAAAAACCCTTTTTTCAATTATAGACCCCTGTATTCATAAACAACGATATTCTTATTACAATAAAATATATTTGAGATCCAAACGCTATTTTAAAATGCAAGCAATGGAATAAAATGTTATAATTAAAAAACGTTGGATTTTTATCAATGCTGAAAATATTGGAATTGCTTTAAAAATAGAAATGAATAAAGGATGGAACTTTTGCAGATGAAAATCTTATTGCTTGATGGATCATGCAAAGACCAGGGGTATAACGACCGCCTATTTCAGTTAGTACACCATAACCTGCAAGCATCGGGTCATCGCCTGAAGACCTATGATTTAAGTCAGTTGACGATTGCACCTTGTCTGGGTTGTTTTGGTTGTTGGTTTCAGACTCCGGGTGAATGTGTCATTCGTGATGACGGGCGCTTGATTGCCAAAGAATGGGTTCAAAGTGATGTTGTTGTCTTTTTTACACCGGTTGTTTTTGGCGGGTATTCCAGTGAACTTAAAAAAGCCCTGGATCGTTTTATTCCCGATATTCTTCCTTTCTTTAGAATTTATCATAACGAAATACATCATCTGCCCAGGTATTCTCACTATCCCGACTTGATTTTTTTAGGTACGCTGACTGAAAAAGACCCATCCTTAGAGCATACTTTTTATCAGTTGGTTGAAAGGAATGTCCTTAATATGTGTCCGGCTTATTTCAGCTCAACTGTGCTCTACGAACATCAGACAGGTGATGAAATAAAGAAGCAATTAGAAAAAGTTTTGAAAGAAGTTAAAGTTATATGAAATCTCAAAGCAAAAACAAAAAAGTAACCTTGCTGGTTGGTAGTCCCAGGAAGGAAAAAAGTGCATCTGAGGCTCTGGGTCTTTACCTGTGTAAGCATTTAGACCCTGCCCAGTTTGTCTATCAAAAAATGTACCTGCGGGATCAAGTCTATAAAAAAGATAAAAACAGAGAATGGATCCAGGATGTTTTGCAATCAGATCTGATTATTCTTGCCTCTCCGTTATATGTTGATTCATTGCCTTCTTTTGTCATTAAAACATTTGAAATCATTCACCAACAAGCAAAAAAAGAAAAGTTTGGAAAAGGAATAAAATTTTTAGCCATCATTAATTCAGGTTTTCCTGAATCTTCCCAGAGCCAAATAGCCCTGGATATTTGCCGGCATTTTACTCAAAAAACAGATATGGTTTGGCTGGGAGGCTTAGCCCTTGGAAGCGGTATGTTTCTGGGAGGTAAAGATATCGGTAAAATGGGATGGTTTGTTAGAAATATCAAAAAATCATTGGATGAAACCGCTGTTGCCTTGAATCAGGAGATGCCGATTCCAGAATCAGCAATTGCTTTGATGCAAAAGGCTCTTTTTGGTAAAAAATTTTTTCAATGGATGGCAAATTTAGGTTTTAAGCAACGGGCGAAAAAAAGTGGTTTAAAAAATGAAATTTATCGTCGTCCGTATATAGAAAAAGAATAAAAATGGCAAGAAAGAAAGGGGTTAGCTACTGTATTGAAAGTCAACCCCTAACTCTTCCTGCAAACCATATTTAATTTTTCATCCAATTGCCATTTACCCCGGAATTATTAAGCTGGCACAACCGCCCCCTGTTTCTCTTTGAATTAGCTAATCATGAAAAATGGGGAGCCTGTTAATTCCAAGCCCTTTGGCATTTGCTGAAGGGCTTTTTATTTTTTTTAAATTATTTTACAAAAAAAGAAGGATTTTTGAATAAACTTGTAGTATGTAAAAAAAGTACTTTAATTATTATTTTCAAATTATGTTATTCTGAGTAAGTTGTAAATAATATAAAAGGAGTAAAAGTAATATTATTTATAAAGTTAGTCGTTTTTGGGGTGGTTGGAAATCATTGACTAAATTTTTTATTCCCGACAAAATTAAATTCTGAATGATAAGTAGTTGCAAAAAAAAAGAAGATGCTTCGGGCTTATAGGGACTGATGAGGAAATATTATTTTTAAAAAATAGCTTCTGTGAGAATAGAAAGGAAAATATTTTAAAATGGAAAGTATCCATATTTTAAAGAACTTAAAGATTCTTTTTTTTGAGAAGGAGGGGGTAGTAATGTAAGATAATAAAATAATGGTAATTTATTAAGAAAAAGAGATTTGTATTGCATTAAGAGGTATTTTAAAATTAAAGGAGTAATTAAAAAAATGAAAATGAAAAGGAAATATTTTTTTGTAATTTTATCTTTAATGTTAACTATATTTTTATCAGGTTGCACTGCCCCCGCTTCAATAAATTTAACGGGTAATTGGACCATAACAGGTACAACCACATCGGGCACTTCTGCAATGTTTACTATCGGTGAAGACCGAACTGATACCTGTAGTATTGTTGATGATAATGGAACCCTCACCATTTCTAATTTCACCAGTATTGGCCAGGAAGAGATTAATTGGGAAGATTGCACCGGGACATTTACCAACCCTGCTTTTACTATTGGACCTCTTAACGGAAGTATGATGTATAATGGACATCCAGTTACTTCCGTCGTTAATTTTGAAGGCAATATGAATGATGATGGCACTGGTGGAACGGCTACCTGGACAGCAACTGTAAGTGTAGATGGTGAACTTGAGGGAACTGGTGGAGGAACTTCTATTTTTACTAAAGATTAGAGAGTAAGAGAATATTGAAAAATTATAAGACAATTTAAAACTACTATTGTAAAAATATTGTCTCTATATATTTGCAATCGTTGTTTTTACACTATCATAAATACTAATATTATCGTTTATATAGAAATTGCAAAAAGCTCATTATTAGGGAAATCAGATAAAAGTTATTTTATTATTTACTGTAAAATTAACTGATTTAATCTAATATTTTCTATGGCTATATTCTCCTTAAAAGTTCTGAAGCTGACCAATAGGGGGCACCAATTCTTAGTTTCACCACATTTGGATATCATATTA
>CAYTVM010000170.1:0-4848 GCA_964441685.1 uncultured Atribacterota bacterium
TAACACAGGAAGGTGTTCTTTCGCAATGACAGGAAAATAGATAACCATTTTTAGGGGAATGACAGAGGAGGGAGAGGTAATGACCCCGGTGAAGCAAGCCTTCACAGGGCAAGCATACAAAATATACAGGTTCGATGAATCGAACCCCTACATTTTAGTAGACAGGCGCGACGCCTGTCCTACAGTATTAAGGATAATGACGGAAAGGTTATCTATTTTCGTAAATGTGGATTTGAAACTCTTCACTATTAAATTTTTGCAATTTAACACTCTTTATTGCCGGAACTACTACAAAAACTCTATCATTATTATCTTTTGGATCTATAGGATAGGCAAAAAATCCTTGCCGTTTCGGATCATAACTATGGGTGGTACCATAGAAATTTTCACCATCCTTAAATATTATTATTACTTTGCGTTCACTTGGCGTTCCTATGTGCTGTCCCTCAAAAGTTCTCACTTTTTTATAATCCTTATTACCGATAAAATCTTTAACAAAAAATACCGCTTTCAGGGAAGATATCTCTATTTCTAAAATTTCATTACCCTCTTCTTCTATGGAATGTAAATGAAATTTATCTGCATAGGGCTTAAAATCAGTTGACCAACCTTTTCGAATTTTACCATCTTTAAATTTGACTACAAGCTTGTTTGACATGACTTGTATGCTCCTTTCTAAATTTTAAATTTCAATTTTTATTAGACGAACACTTTCTGCTGCCGAGTGAACTACAAAGATTCTTTCATTGTTATCTTTTAAGTCAACGGGATAGATAAAGAACCCTATCTTATATCTACCATAGCCATGACAAGTACCGTATAGATGTTCTCCATCTTTAAAATTTACAATCAGCTTACGCTGACTGGGAGTTATATTAAAATTAAGGTCAAAAGTTCTGACTTTTTTATAATTTTTATTACCGGTAAAATCTTTAACAAAAAACACTGCTTTAAGAGAATTAAAATTAATTTCCATTCTCTCTTCTTCACTATATTCAAAAAGAGGGAATAAGATAAATACCTTTCGATCGGGTCTAAATTCTTCAACCCAGCCTTTTAGAATTTCACCATTTTGGTATTTTACTACAACCTTTTTTTTAAGCATTTTATTGAGCTCCTTGCGGGCTCGATGAATCGAACCACTACTTTTTGTTACTTTCTAGTTCTTTTTTTAATGTTTTTAAGGCTTCGTTTTTTATCCGGGAAACCTGCCTTTGAGAAATAGCTAATTTTTTAGCTGTTTTTGTTTGAGTTAAATCTTTTATAAAAATATAGTTAATGACTTTACGCTGTAAATCTTGTAATTTGTTTAAGGCAAGCTCTAAAGCAATTAAGTCTTCTATAGGCAATTTAAAACTTTTATAGTGGTCATTTTTTATTTTTTTTAATACAGGGTATTCATTACAATCATAATTGCGATTCTCCTGATCGATAGAAACCGTATGAACGACATCCCTTGCCTTTAATACCTCTTTAACGCCTTCTTCTGTAAGATTAAACTCTATGGCAATTTCATTTAGGGAAGGAGTCTGTTTGGTTTCTTCTCTATATTTTACTATAAATTCATCCATTTTTTTATTGAGCTCGGTTATCCAGTGAGGGATTCTAATGACCTGGTGTTTATCTCTAATATAATGCCTGATTTCTCCGGAAATAAACCAGGAAGCATAGGTTTCAAATTTTACTTTTCTCTGTTGATTGTAAAGATTTATGGCGTTGATTAGACCAATATATCCCAGCTGTTCTAAGTCTTCTAATGGTTCACCGGAATTTCTAAACCTTTTTGCAATCACTTTTACCAAAGGTTTATACTTTAAAATTTCATTATCAGTGATTTCCCCATTTTTATTTAATTCCATAATTATAATCCTTTTTAATTTTTTTTGGTTATTCTTTTACGATACTTTTCTTTAATTCCTTAAGGGCAGATTCTTTTACTCGTGAAACTTTCCTTTGAGATATGCCTAATTTTTGAGCTGTTTTAGTTTGAGTTAAATCTTTTTCAAAAAGATAATAGATCACTTTTTGTTGTATTTTTTTTAATTGGATAAAAGCGTTTTTCAAAGTAATAATATCTTCTATCGGCAGCTTAAATGTTTCGTAACTTTTACTTCTTATTTTTTCTATATTAGGATAGCTGTCAGAACTATATTTTCTTTGTTCCTGGTCAAGTGACACTATTTGAACTGCCTCGCGAGCTTTTAGGATTTCTTTTATCCCCTCTTCGGTTAGGTTAAATTCTTTAGAAATTTCAGAAAGTGAAGGAAATCTATTTTTTTCCTTTTTATAAGAAATTATAAATTCATCTATTCTTTTATTTAATTTCACCATCCAAACGGGAATTTTTATTACCTGGTGCTTGTCTCTAATATAATGACGGATTTCACCGGAGATATGCCAGGTAGCGTAAGTCTCGAATTTTACTCCCCTCTCTTGATTGAAAAGATTAAAGGCATTAATTAATCCTATATAACCTACTTGTTCTAAGTCTTCTAAGGGTTCACCGGAATTTCTAAATTTATAAGAAATATTCTTTACCAAAGGTTGATATTTTTTAATTTGATTATCAGTTATTTTTTGTGAACTAGCTGTTATGGTCATAATAGTAGTCCTTACGGGTTCGATAGATCGAACCGCTACAAATTAATCCCCCTCACTCTAACCCTATCCCTCCAGGGGAGAGGTAAAAAAGGAATTCACCCTCACCTTAATCCCCCCCCTTAAGGGGGAGGAAAGTGTAAGAAATATTTTATTGAATCAGGTTTACCATATTAAATATAGGTAGGTACATTGCGATTATCATCACGCCCACGGTTAAAGCGATAACTGCCATCATCAATGGTTCAATGATTGCGGTTAGTCTTTCTACAGCTCTATCCACTTCTTCGTCATAAAATTTTGCTACATTCATTAACATCTCTTCCAATTCTCCGCTCTCTTCCCCAACCATAATCATCTGGGTAACCATAGGAGGAAAGACTCCGCTTGTACTCAGAGGCCCGGAGATGCTCTGGCCTTCTTTTATCTTTGTTTTTGCATTAATAACTGCTTCCGATATTACTAAATTTCCTATGGCATTGGAAGATACTTTCAACGCTTCCAAAATAGGCACTCCACTTTTAATTAAGGTTCCCAGGATTCTGGTAAATCTGGAAACAGCAGATTTTCTATTAAGTTCACCAAAGATAGGGGCACTTAATTTAAATTTATCAAAATTAAACTTACCATTGGGTGTTTTTCTATAAGCCAAAAAAGCAAAAATTAATGCTGTGAGAGTAGCAAAAAATAGATACCAATATTTACCAAATAATTTAGTTGCCACTACAAGGGCATTAGTAAGAGCAGGAAGTTGTCCACCAAATTGGGCAAATACTCCCACAAATTGGGGTAAAATAAAAGTTAACATAAAGATACCCATTATCACTCCAGCTCCGCCAACAAAGGAAGGATAAGCCATCGCCGATTTTATTTTCTGTTGAAGGGCGAATTCTTTCTCCATTAAATCTGCCATTTTATTTAAAATTTCGTCTAATACTCCTCCAATCTCCCCCGCTCTGATCATACTAATATTTAATTCAGTAAATATTAACGGCTGTTTTGCCATGGCGTCAGCTAAAGTTGAACCTGCTTCCACATCAGATTTAACTGATTTTATAGATTCCGATAATGCCTTGTTTTCTACTTGCTCAATTAAAATATCTAACGAACTTACTAAAGTTAAACCAGCATTAACCATCGTGGCAAATTGTCGGTAAAATATGGTTAAATCTCTAAGTTTTATCTTTTTTAAAAAAGTTATTTCTTTTGAAAGTGCAAAACCTTGCCTTTTTTCATTAATGGAAGTAATAAAATAATTCATTTCTTGAAGTCGAGATACAACTGCTCCTTTACTTTCTCCTTCCATATTTCCCGTAAATATTTTACCTGTACGGTCATGGACTTTATAGACAAAGGTAGCCATTGGTTAATAATCACCCCTCTTATAAAATAGTATATAGTATCGAGTATATAGTATATAGTAAAAACAAAGATCAAGAAAGACAGTATCAAGTATCAAGTATCAAGTATCGAGTAAAAAAATATAAAGCATAAAATATTTAATAGGTAATTAAAGCATACGATACACGTAATAGAAATAGAATATTTTATAATTTATTTATTAACTTAACTGTCATTTGACAGATATATTTTATTTCTTTAGTTATTTTCTCTTTCCTCTTCTCTCTTTACTCTTTACTCGATACTGTTTTTAGGTTTTAACAATCTCTTTTAGGGTATCGATAACTTTTGGATCATACTTCGTTCCGCTAAAAGAGAATAATCTACTTAACGCGGCCTCGTTTTCAGAATGACTCTCTATAGATGTATTATAAATTATTTTGGTATAATCTTCAACTACTGCTATTATCCGTGAGGCAAGAGGAATTTCTTCACCGCTTAAACCATCAGGATACCCTGTTCCATCATAGTTTTCATGATGATGTTTTACAATAGGAACTATATCTTTAAATAAATTAATCTGTTTAAGCATGTTTGCACCTACTATAGGATGTAAACTAATTGGATGTAAACTAATTTCACTTTCAACCAAACGAGAACTATCTTTTTCTTTAAAATTAATATCAATCTTTCTACTTACTTTTAATTTACCTATATCATGAAGTAGAGAAGCGTAATATAAATTATTATATTCCTTTCCGGTTATTCCCAACTTATTGCCAATTTGTATAGCTAATCGAGCCAGTCTCATAAAATGTCCTTTAGGACCAAGGGACTCATTTTCCATGGCCTGGATTAATATCTCGGTAATATGTATAAAATAATTATTCAAATCTTCTATAATATTTG
>CAYTVM010000171.1:0-4794 GCA_964441685.1 uncultured Atribacterota bacterium
CTATTCACTAATTAATCGGAGTAAATATCTTGGAAAAGAAAGAAAAAGAAGGAATCATTTTCACCATCATTACTATCTTTTTAGCCGGATCTTTACCAATTGTAGCAAAATACGGAGTAGGAATAATTAACCCTTTGTTTTTTGCAACATCTTGTAGTTTGGTAGCAGGTATCTGCCTCTTTATGGTAACTCTTATTAAGGGAAATTGGAAAATATTATTTCTTAAAAAATATCTCTTTTATTTTTTAATAATTGGATTTTTTGGAATTACACTTTCTAATATGCTTTTTTTCTATGGAGTTTCCTTAACCAGTGGGATTAATTCTGCAATTTTGTTGCAGATCGAACCACTATATTCTCTTTTTATAGGATATATTTTTTTAAATGAGAGAATTACTTTAAAACAGATAGTTTTTACTTTAGTGATTATTTTGGGAACGTTAACTGTGTTATATAAAGGAAAATTTATAGTAAACTGGGGAGATTACTTAGTTTTATTTACTCCTTTATGTTGGCAGATGACCCATTTACAAAGTAAAAAGTTAATGGCTAAAGATAAAAAAATTAGTCCTTTAATAATCGCTACAGCAAGAACTTTATATGGTGGGGTATTATTATTTATTATTAATTATATTGGGGGGGTTAATCAGTTTGATAGATTAAATGATACAAAAATATTATTTATTATACTTTTTCAGGGTATTGTTGGTTTTGCTTTACAATATTCTGTGTGGTATGAAGCTATAAAGAGGATAAATTTATCTAAAGCCACTGCTCTTGTTTGTATATATCCGGTTTTTTCTATTATATTAGCCTGGTTTGTGCTAAAAGAAATTCCCGTTATAAATCAGCTTGTTGGTCTTGGCATAATAATACTGGGAATATTTGGCTTATCAGCGATAAAAAGCGAACAGAGAGAAAAAGTTATTCTAAAAAACTAAAATGAAATAATTTAAATATTTTTTAAGATAAAAAGAAAAAATAAATTTAAAAGAAGGAGAATGTTTATGTTAAGAACCAATAAAGACAAATTAGTCATGATTTCTGTGCAAGGCAGAGTAAGTTTTCCGGTTAGAAGGTCGCCCTATACGATTACTTATGATGGAAAGCCCGTAGTAGTACCCGGAGTAGGTGGCATAACTTATAATATTAAGGTAGGCGATAAGGCATTCGGATGGGAAGCAGACCATGTAGAACCCGGAGTTTCCACAGTGGTGAATGAAGAAAAGAGAGATGGCCCCCCTAATAATGCTTATAATACCCTGGCCTGTATGGGAAATCAAGCTCGAGTAGTAAGCGGAGAAGCCAAAGGAGCATTAGGAGTAGTAACCGGTCATCACGGAGGAATCGAACACGTATTAATCGATTTTGATCAGAAGACTTTAGAGATACTTTGTATCGAAGATAAGATTTTAGTCAAAGCCTATGGGCAAGGATTAAAATTATTAGATTATCCCGAGATAAAAGTTTTTAATTTAGATCCTTCATTATTAGAAAAGATGAATATCGAAGAGGTAGGAGATGGCAATATTGATGTTTCAGTTACCTGTGAAATTCCAGCCAAATTGATGGGCTCCGGACTGGGTTCGGCCAGTGTGGCCAGTGGGGATTATGATATTACCACTGCCGATAAGAAGATGGTAGAAAAATACAAATTAAATCAACTTAGATTTGGAGACATTGTGGCGATTAGTGATGCGGACAATAGTTATGGAAGGAGTTATAGAGAAGGAGCGGTTTCTATAGGAATAGTGGTTCATAGTGATTGTGTCATCGCCGGCCATGGTCCTGGGGTAGCCACCCTTCTAACTTCAATAACCAGTAAGATTAAATTTCATATAGATGCGGATGCCAACATCGCTAATTATCTAAACATCGGCACGAAAAGAAAATAATAATTTAAGTTAGAGCAATAATATACAAGGGGTTTGATTTATCAAACCCCTAATTAGTAGCCCCCCTAAAAATTACCCTTTCAATTCATCCCTTAATAAAAGTTAAAAAAATCCGTCTAAAATATATTGACATACATAAAACTTTATGCTATTTTAACGTTAACGTTAACGGTAACGTTAACGAAGATAGGGGGTAATATGAAGTATATAACTTTAAAGATGGTAGCAGAAAAAGCAGAAGTCTCTGTAAATACAGCCTCAAGAGCCATTAATAATAGGCCGGATATTAATCTTGAAACCAAGAAGCGGGTGCTCCGGATTGCCAAAGAATTAGGATATATTCGTAATGCAGCAGCCGTGGCCCTAAGAACCAAAAAGACTGGAACTATAGGCGTAGTAATAGCAGACAATAGAAATCCATTCTATGCTGAGGTTTTAAATGGCATGGAAGAAGCAGCGCGAGAAAAAAACTACCATATCATTCTTGCTAACACTCAAAGGGATTACAAGAAAGAAGAAGAAGCGATAAGTTTACTATTAGCAAAACGAGTAGATGGGTTACTTATTACCCCGGTTCAAGACAGAGATGACGATATAAAAAATCTTATTGATGCAAATATTCCTTTTGTGGTTGTGGGTAGAGATTTTGAAAATATTGAAGTAGATGCGATTTACAATGATGAAGTTAAAGGAGGATTTTTGGCAACAGAATATCTGATTAAAAAAGGACATAAAAGAATAGCCTTAATAGATGGATTTTTATATAAATCTCCTGCCAAAAACAGATTGGAAGGATATAAAAAGGCATTAAATAAATATAGAATACCTTTGGATGATTCACTTATAAGTGTGGGGGATATAAATATAGAAGATGGGCATGAAAGAACCAAACAGATGCTGGAAAAAAATTTAGGTTTTACCGCTATCTTCGCTTACAACGATATGATGGCTTTTGGGTCTATGCAGGCTATAAAAGAAAAAGGTTTAAGAATACCAGAAGATATCGGATTGGTCGGTTATGATGATATCCCCTTCAGCTCACTTATCAGCCCGGCGTTAACTACTATTAGGCTGAAGAAACAGGAATTAGGCATAGAAAGTGTTAAGCTGTTACTTTCTCATATAAACGGTAATCGGGAAAAACCCAAAAAAATAATGTTAGACGTAGAGCTTCAAATAAGAGAAACATAAACTATAATGTTGATTGATTACTATACTTTTGAATAATAAGTTGTCATTAATTTTTTAAGGAGAAGTAATTCGTGTTAAAAAAGGGACAATTTAAAAATGCAGTAAAGATGAGTAATATTGAAAAATATTTTGGGCATGTTGCTGCACTTAAAGGAATAAACTTTGAAGTAGGAAATAATGAGGTGGTGGGATTAATTGGAGATAATGGGGCCGGTAAATCAACATTAATTAAAATTATAACCGGCGTTTTCCCTCCCACTAATGGAGAAATATACATTCGGGATAAAAAAGTGCCTCTTAGAAATTATAATGTTAAGCAAGCTTATAAGTTAGGGATTGAGGCGGTATTTCAAGATAGGTCGTTGGGAGAAAAACAGGACCTGTGGAGAAATTTTTTTATTGGCAGACAAATGACTAATCGTTTGGGATTTATTATGGTTCGCAAAGAAAAAGAAATTGCCCAAAAAATTATGTTTGATATGATTGGTTTTCGAGGAGTGGGAATTACTGCAGAATCAAAGGTTAGTAAGTTGTCAGGGGGAGAGAGACAGGGAATTGCAATCGGTAGAGCAATGTACTTTAATGCAGAACTGATAATACTTGATGAGCCAACCTCAGCTTTATCACTTAAGGAAGTGAATAAAGTATTAAATTTTGTAAGAAAGATAAAAGAATCCGGAAGGGCTTGTATATATATTTCTCATATTTTACCAGATGTATATGAAATTTCAGATAAATTCATAATTTTAGATCGAGGGGAAATAGTTGCCACGATTAAAAAAAGTGAAGTAACCTTAAAAGAGCTTAGTGAGTTTATGCTTAAATATGCACATGCAAAATAAGGAGAACATCAAATAATGAAATATTTTAAACTATTTATTGCAAAATTAGTAAAAATTGAAGGGCTAACCATTATAGGAGTATTTATTGCTTTAATGATCCTTTTTATTATGACTGCTCCCCGTGTATTTACGGGTTATAGGATTTATATGTCCTTTTTACAAACAGTTCCTCCACTTTTAATCTTGGCTCTGGGCCTTACCCTGGTCATTACAGCCGGAGAAATGGATTTAAGTTTTTCCGCAATAATTGCCTTTTCTGGTTTTGTATTTTGTTATATTTTTCGCACTTTTGGAACGCCCTGGTTAGCTTTTGTTCTCGCACTTTCTTCCGGTGTCTTGGTAGGTTTTATTAATGGGTGGATGGTTGCAAAAGTTGGGATTCCTTCTATAATGGCTACTTTAGCAGCCCAATTTTTTTGGAATGGTTTGACTATTCTTTTATCTGGCGGACTTTCCTGGAATATTAAGGATATTAGACCATATTTCATTCATACTTTATTTGTAGGAAGAATTGGAGGTTTAGTGCCTGCTCAAAGTATATGGGGGATTGCTGTGGCAGTATTTTTGTGGTTTATTCTCAATAGACATACTTTTGGTGAACAAATTTTGTTTATTGGTGACAATGAAGAAGTAGCCAAAGTTATGGGAGTAAATGTTATTGCCACTAAAATAAGACTCTTTATATTTATGGGAATAATATCTGCTTTCGCCGGAGTTTTATTAACGTTAGAGATGATAAATTTTTGGACAACTCAAGGCGCAGGACTTCTTTTGCCGACTATAGCGGCAGTCTTTATCGGTGGGACCTCTATCGCCGGAGGATATGGAACGATTATAGGAACTTTTTTTGGTGCTTATATTGTAGG
>CAYTVM010000172.1:0-4787 GCA_964441685.1 uncultured Atribacterota bacterium
CTTATTCTCCTTGATTGAGGTAATGGCAAATAACTTAAAATAACCGAACTGATGCGTTTATAATTCTAAATCAGCATTTCTTGCAACTCATTTTGTTGTAGCAATAGAATTTTTCTATATTTATTATACCACAAAATTTTGTAAAGTTCTCTTTCCAAAAAAAGAAAAAAGCCCTTCAGTAAAGACCAAAGGGCTGGTTATTTTGATGATTCCCATATAAATATAAAATTATAATTGGAACTCTTTTCCTTGCTTATTGATATTTTTAACTATTCCTGCTCAAAAGGGATTGATATGCGACACCCAAGCTCATTATTGTACTATTAACTAATATTACCGAATAAAATTATTATAGAATTATATTGCTTAAAGCCATCCGGGACCATCAGGAATAGCATCACCAGAATTCGGTGCAGGTCCATGAATTATTTCAGTCTCTTCCAATTCACCTTCTCCTTCGCCTTCAGAGGGGACCTGGTTGCCACAGCCGGAGAAGACCAGGAGAGATAAAGCAATAATTAAAAAGAGTAGGAATAATTTTTTTATCACCAAGAATTTCCTCTTTTATCGTTTTAATATTTTCTTATAATATCTAATTAGGTATATACTATTTATATTTCAAAAATCCTTCTTTTTCTGGAAAATAATTTAAAAAAATAAAAATCCCTTCAACAAAGGCCAAAGGGCTGGTTATTATCTAGCTCCCCCAACAGAACGATTATAGAATTTTTTGCATGAGTGATGAAACTGAAAAAGTGTATCAGGATTTAAAAATGGTTACCGAATTATTGAGCTAGTCGAGTAGATGGATTACTCTTAACTTTAGGAATAGCTTTGTATTCCCCGTTTCTTCCCGTTTCCTTAATGGAAGTGTCACAATATTTGTTCCTTGGCTAATTGATAGCCCACCCCTCACAGATCCGAACGTGCCTGATTCAGGCATTCGGCTCTTCATATTATCTTATCCAAAAGCACAATTAACTAAAGATACTTACATATATTCTCGGTAAAGGCAAAGGATTATGTTTGAGGTATCGTTTAAATTTATCATAGGTAAAACTTCTCCTTTGACTTCGGCGGTTAAGCCATTTAAACAGTAACCTTATTACTATATCATAATAATTTCTAATCATCTTCGAGTTATCGGTTATCCCGTAATAGGCATAATGACCTAAGAGCTTTATCCGTACCCGACTAAAGATATCAGGAAGATGGACAAAGCTTCTCATGGTCTTAATCCATACCTTGAAAGCCTTAATCTTGGATTTAAATTTCTTGGCCTCGGTTTTCCGCTTTACCCGGAATTTACCGTTTCTGCTTTGATTACAGTAGTGGGTAAATCCTAAGAAGGAGAAGGTCTCAGGCTTTCCCAATCCCTTGGCCTTTCTGTTTTCTCTTGCAAATCGGCCAAACTCGATGATTTTGGTCTTATTTAAAGCCAGTTGTAGATTGAACTTATTTAATCTGGCCTGTAAGGCCTTATGAAATCTTAAGGCGTCTTCCTTGTATTGAAAACAGCAGACAAAATCATCGGCATACCTTACCAAATAGGCCTCACCATGACAGTGTTTCTTCACTACCCGGGAAAACCATAAATCAAGAACATAATGCAGGTATATGTTGGCTAGTATGGGAGAGATGATTGCCCCTTGGGGAGTTCCTTTAAGAGTAGGCTCATAACTATTTTGCTCCATGACCCCGGCCTTTAAAAAGCGCACAATCAGTCTTTTGATATTGGGCTCGGCAATTCTTAAGCCGATGAACTCTATCAGCCAGTTATGATCTACACTATCGAAGAAGCCCTTGATGTCGGTATCCACAATGTAGCTAGTCTTTCCATAAATCAGGATGTCATTGAGTCTCTTTAAGGCATCATGGCCACTTATCTTCGGCCTGAAACCGTAAGAGCAGGGCAGAAAATCTGTTTCGTAGATGGCCTGCAGTATTTTAGTTAGGCCCAACTGGACGATCTTATCCTCATAGGAAGGGATTCCTAAAGGACGCTTTCCACCGTCCCCTTTGGGAATGTAAGTCCTTCTTACTGCTTGAGGTTTATAGCTGTGTCTCTTTAGAGCCTCTACGAGATGGTGAATATTCTCCTTGAGATTTTCTGCATAGTTTGCTTTGGTTATTTCATCTACCCCTACTGCCTTATCGCCTTTTAGTTCTTGGTGACATTGAACCAATACCTCTTCATTTAAATGATGATATAGTGATGTAAATACCTCCTTTGGTCTTTCTTTAGCTATCTGGGCTATTCTTATCAATTTCGTTTCCATTAATGAACCTACTCCTGTGCGTAGTTAATGTGTCCTTAATAAGAACGATAATATGTAACCCCCTTCCCTCGCTCGGTATTACCCGAGGTCATCGGTACTATAGGGCTATCCGACTCCCTACCGATTGTTTGATATCCTCCCTTTTTATCGGTTATTTATCATACTCCTTTTAGAAGAATCAGCAGGGTCTCCCAGGTTGCCGTGATATCATGGTGTAACATGCCTGGCTCTTTGACCCTGGGGAAGCCTTGCTCTCCTTGCCTCGGGCGGAGAGTAAGATGTGGTCTTCCGACTTGTACAGATCGTCGACCTTCCCACTGTCGGACATTTCGGGGCTCAACCACAGAAATCTTAAGTAAATTTCATTTTTACAGGCCTATTACCTAACTGTCTACGCTTAAATCTTATGGATTACTCCAAAGACTCCAAGACTCGCTACTGGTGATTCGGCTATCATCTTACCAGGCAGGGTTTCCACCTGCTAAATATCACGACCTAAGCCTGGTCGCACGTACAACTGTCCCCGGTATTTTTGTGGTTATAATTTCATTTTTGTTCTATTTTGTATTTTTTTATGTCTAAAAACCAATGTTTCCAAAAACCTTCTTTTAATATTTTTTCAGTTTCATTTATGATTATTTTCTTTTTGAATATTGGCCCATCATATACAAATGTATGAAATTCGCCATTTTCTCCACAGCAACATATATTCTTCTTTTTGATTTCGCTAATCAGATCATAATTAATTTCTCTTCCTAAAAAATCTTCTTCAAATAAATCTGCTTTTGCACTTATCACTATTGCTTTAAACCCAATATCGATAAATTCTTTGACCACTTTTTCTGCTGGTAAATTCCATAATGGCTCAAATGGTGTAATTTCTATATCATTACATACGCGGTCAACCCAGCTTTTATGCTCTTCAAGGTAAATATCACCAAATACCATTCCTTGAATTTTTCTTTTTTTTAATTCATTTACTGCTAATTTGAATTGAGTTTCATACTCTTTCATATCAGCAGGTACCGATTTCTGAACTATAGGAATTTGTATTGCTTCTGATTGTATATTCATAAGTTCATTTGATACACCATGAAAACAACATCGTTTATATTCTTCAGATATAAAATTAAGTAAAATACTTATTTCATATCCTTTTTGAATCGCTTTAAACAACGCAAGACAACTATCTTTACCACCAGACCATGAAGATATTAATTTCATTATTAAATCCTTTCAAATATTTTTTATAGCCATAGTGCATAACTTAAAATAATCGAACTACTTCGTTTATACTCCCAAATAGGCATGTCTTGCAAAGTTACTTCTATTTTTCTCTTAATAATCACTCTTAAACTTAATTTTTAAATATTTTCATATTTATTATACTACAAATCTTTTATAAATCCTTTTTAAAGAAAAAAGCCCTTCAGCAAAGGCCAAAAGGCTTTGAATTAGCTAGCTCCCCCAACAAAACGATTTTCGAACTTTTTGTATGAGTGAGGAAACGGAAGAAGTGTACCATAAGTTAGAAGAAGTAATTAGAATCTGTTAAGAATTAAATTAAGAATTTACTTATTATTTCTCTCAAAGGAATCTGAACTTCTTTACTTATATTAAATGACTATATCAGGATAAGTATCTTTTACAAAATTACAAATTCAAACGTTCTTTCAGCCCGTCTTTTACTAACTAACTAATTGCTTAATTTTTTAATAAACTGATGCAATAGAAATAATTAAAAAAATATACAAATATCTTCCTGAGTACTAAAATGCATTACCTTTTGTCTTGATTAAAGAACCCCTTTGGCCTGGTTGCGACCCCAAAAGAGTAGAGCGGATAGGATTAAAAGAAGACAAGTTGGTATTGCAACAAACCAGGTTGCTCCACTATATTCCTGCATAATCCAACTGTACAATAATCCTAAACCAGAGAGTAAATGGGCTAAAGCTAAATAGGTCACAAAGATCTTCTGTTTTTCCGGCTTACTATATACCATAAGAGTACCAATCGCCCAGGCAATAATAACCCCTCCTGGCCAACGCAACCAACTAGCTTCAACCAGGTTGCCACCTGATAATTTTACTAAGGCAGCAGGCATAAGTAAAAACCCGAGTCCGTAAACTAATGAGACAATGGCCGCTATCATCAAAGAAAATTTCAACACTTTAACATCATCATTCTGAGCCATAATATATTACCTCCTTTTTACTATTATAGACGGGCTGAAAGAGTGATAAATTGTTTATCTTATCAAGACCAGTTGTTTTATAAAATTCATTAATAAGACTTTTAAGTATGTTCGATACCAAATCTTTTTTAAAAATAAGATTTAAATATTCAATTAATCTTTTACATGTTATATACTACAAATTCTTGATAAACCCTTCTTTTCATGCAAAATAATTTAAAAAATCGAGTAGGAGAAAGATAATTAATTTATCTACCGTCCTCTCACACCACCGTACGTACCGTTCGGTATACGGCGGTTCGTTAGAAATTAGC
>CAYTVM010000173.1:0-4738 GCA_964441685.1 uncultured Atribacterota bacterium
GTTCAGGATGTGTTAGGATTAGGAAAAGAGGCAAGAATGAATAATCCTGCCTATCCTCAAAATAACTGGCAATGGAGAATAATGCCTCAACAAAGATTAAAGCTGGAACAAGATGAAATGCCAAAACTAAAAGAACTAAGCGATATTTATGATAGAAAATCAGAATGAATTTTTTTAGCTTTTTATTTTAGACGATTAAATAAATTCAAATAATCTTTTAGCAGACGGGTAATTAAGAAATTCTTTCTAACATATTCCTTTCCTGAAGTACCCATCTTATTTGCAATTTCTGAATTTTTTAAAAGATGTAGAACTCTTTCAGCACATTCAGAAATATCACCAACTAAATATCCTGTTCGACGATTATCTACTTGTAAAGGAATTCCTCCTACATTGGCCGCTACTACAGGTTTTCCCTTCCATAATGCCTCGGTAATCACTAACCCAAATCCTTCTCTTAAGGATTTCTGAATAATGACATCTGAAGCTCTCTGAAAGGCATTAACCTCTAAATTCCCTACTCCGTTTAAATTAGATAGAAGATGTATATCGTAATCTTCGCCTGCATGCCGGGCAGTTTTTTCGTAATACTCCCAGCCCTCTGGGTCATCATCAGCCATAGAAGCGATAAGAACTAATTGTACATCTTTTACTTCTTTCTTTACTATTCTGTACATATCGATAACTCCTAAAGGGTCTTTCCAGGGATCGAATCTGGAAACTTGCGTTATAATCGGCCTATTTAGATCTATTTTATATTTTGTGACAATGTTTTCAATCTCCTCATGACCTAAATCCATATTTTTAGGACTTAAAGGATCGATGGCTGGAGGGATTATGGTAATATTTTTTAATTTAAGGTCATCTTTAACATACTCTTTTAAAGTAAATATAGCCGCATCATATTTTTCTATAAACGGCCTGATAAATTGCCATATTTTTTCCTGAGTATTGGTCGGGTCAATATGAAACCGCCAAATCCATTTTCCTTTCTTCTCTTGCCGGTAATTCAATATTGCCAGAGGCTGAGGATCGTGAATAACCACAAAATCATATTCACCTTCGAACAATTTCTCATTTAGTTGGTTATTTTTTAAAAATATTCCTTTCATCTCTTTAGTGAATGGGACATCCATACCCTGCAAACCATTATGTATGCTCTTGGTTACATTGAAAAAATCATCTGTTCCTTTGATTACCTGCCATTCAGCTTTCATCCCTACATCTTTCATTAAAGGCATTAAGGTGGATAGAATTTCTGCTGCTCCACTTCCAAACGAGATAGCATTTATATGAACTACCTTTTTCCCTTTTAGGGGTAAAGCCAGTTTTTTGATACTTTCAATTTCATCTTTTCCGACTATATCGATATAACTGTTCAGTGATTTTCCCTCGGTTTTAATGGTTTCTAACATATTTTCCCTCCTTTATCTTGAAATTATTCTATATTAGCGTGTAGCGTACAGCGGGTAGCGTTTAGTATGATAAATAAAATGTTTATCCCATATATTAATATTTTCTCCTTTTATACTAACCTTTTCACTCCAAGAGAGAGAATTTTACAAAAATCTATCTTTCCCAACATTATCTTTTCTTGTAATTATTTCCTTCTTTTTTTAAACCTGTAACATGTGATCTGTACTTTAACTAGTAAATTGGATAACCGAATAACCATACATACAAAATACGATTTAATAGATAGAAATTATTAGGCTTCTTCTTTCTCCCAACTGTATGCTGTACGCTATCCGTTACTCTAGGCTATTCGCTAAATGCTCCACGCTATTTAAAAAAGCAATCGGACATTTGATACAATCTGGATTCTTGCTGCTACATATCGTTTTCCCGAGCATGACAATCTGAGCGTGAAATTCATTAAATAATTCTACATCCCGGTCCAAATCCTGGTAGAAAAATTCCTGTATTTGGTAGTATGTAAAATCTTTCGAAATTAATTTATGTCGGGAAAATATTCTTTTTGTGTAAGCATCGACCACAAAAAATGCTTTCTTCCCGGCATATAATAATATGCTATCTGCTGTTTCTGGTCCAATTCCATTTACCTTCAATAATTTTTTCCTTAACTCTTTGCTGTCATCAGAAAACATTTTTTTAGTAGAACCTTCAAATTCTTCTACAAATAAATTTAAAAAATTTTTTAATCTTTGCGCTTTAATATTATAATAACCGGAAGGTTTTATCAATTGGGCTAATTCTTGCTGGTTTAAGTGATAAAGTTTCCAGGGTTCTAACAAATTTTCTTTTTTTAAATTATTGATGGCTTTTTCCACATTGCTCCAGGAAGTATTTTGAGTAAGAATCGCACCCACCATTATCTCAAAAGGAGTATCCCCGGGCCACCAATTCAATGGTCCAAAATAATGATATAAACTGTTGTAAATTTTTAATAGAATATCCCTTTTTTGCATCTTCGCCTAATTATTTTTAAATTTGCCGATTTACCAATTTGCCGATTAATTTAGTCGTTAGTGAATGGTCGCTAGAGTATATCATATCGCATTACAGAAACTAAGATTCAGGTGTAGGGGGCACAATGGATTGTGCCACTACAACACATTACTTATTTCGGGCAGACACAAGGTCTGCCCCTACTTATACCTTACAACCTTATTTTTCTTCTTTATCTTTTTTCTTTACTATGCGCTGTACGCTCCACTCTAGTTCTATATACTTGATACCATATACTATTCTTAAAATTCTCCCTTATGAGCATTTTCTAAAAATTTGCAAATTAATTTGATAGAATTTTCAACATCATCTTTGTGGCACATCTCTACTACTGAATGAATATACCTGGTAGGAATAGAAAGAGTACAAGCAGGTACTCCGGATTTGCTTCTTTGTATTGCCCCGGCATCAGTACCGCCTCCCAGTAATATATCAGTCTGGTATTTGATTTTATTTTCTTCTGCTATTTTTCTTAAAAAATCAACTAATTTTTTATTGGAAATAGTATGAGAATCCATTAAAGATATGGCTGTCCCTTCCCCTAAAGTAGTAGCCTTTTCTTCTTCTTTGGTTCCCGGAATATCTGAAGCAATAGTAACATCAAGGGCAATACCTACATCAGGCTCAATAGAAAACGAAGAAACAGTTGCTCCTCTAAGCCCTACTTCTTCCTGAACAGTTGCCACAGCATATATATCAACATAGCAATCTTTAATTCTTTTTAATGCCTCAATCATAACATAAACTCCGGCTCTGTCATCAAGTGCCTTAGCGGTTATTATTTTTTTGTTTAATTCTATAAAATTCCTATCTAAAGTAACAAAATCTCCCGGTTTCACTATCTTAAGAACTTCATCTTTTTTCATGCCTACATCTATAAAAAGATTTTTGATTTTGGGTAATTTTTTTTTCTCTTCTTCGCTCAAAATATGAATAGGTTTAGTACCTATTACTCCTCCGATATCTTTTACCCCATGAACTACTACTCTTTGAGCTATTAAAGTTTTAGGGTCAAAACCACCAACCGGAGCAAACCTTAAAAAACCATCTTTGTCAATAAAACTAATCATAAAGCCAATCTCATCCATATGCGCCGCAATCATCACTTTTTTAGGTGCAGACTTACCTGATATTTTTTTAGCTTTCTTTACACCAATGACATTTCCTAATTTATCTATTCTTACCTCATCCGTTACTTTTTCCAATTCTTCCTTAATAACTTTCTGTATCCTCTCTTCGCAGCCAGAAATTCCTGGTGTCTCACATAATTTTTTTAATAAATTCATTTTTTCTCCTTCTTTCACTTGTATTATTTATTAAATTAGAATAAGTTGTAAACTTTTATGCCTGGCACAAAAGTTTACCTTTTTCGTTTTTTGTTTTGGAAAATATAAACCAGAAAAAGAAAAGTAATTATACCTAAACTATTGGCCAGGATATCTCCGAAAGAAAACTCTCTTTCCGGGATAAAATACTGGTAAATTTCATTAAATATTCCATAAGAAACAGATAGAAATAGGGCCAAGAAATATAGTATAAATTTTAATGACAGTAGATTGTAACATAGTGCTAACAGGCAAAAAAAGGTATGAATACCATAAACAACAAAGTGCATTACTTTGTCCTGACCATAAAAATATTGTCCTACTCCAACTTCCGGCCGGGAAGAAAAAATAAAAATTAGAATAGAATAAATAATCAACAGCATCCAAAAAAATATTTTTCTTCCCAAACCGTCACCCATTTCTAAATGTTTTATTATTTTGCAAATAAGACTTTCTCTGCAGCTCCTATTCCTGAACCCAGCTCAAAATCGTAATTAAATTCGGATAGAGTTTTTTCAATAATACTCATTGTTGCAACGACTTCATTTTCAGTTATGTTGCCCATATGCCCCAAGCGGAATAACTTACCTGCCAACACTCCTTTGCCAGCAGAAACCAGAATGCCATTCTCATATAATTTTTCTCTAAAAGCCAAATCCTCAATTCCAGCAGGATATAACACGGTTGATACAGTATTAGCCCTTATTTCTTTTGAAGGAAGCATTTTAAATCCTATTTTTTCTAATCCTGTCTGGAAGGCCAGAGCAAATCTTCTATGTCTTTTAAATCTTTCTTCCAAACCCTCTTCTAATATAATTTTAAGACCTTGATGAAGAGCATTGACCATATTTATGGCATGAGTAGAAAAATATCCATTACCCGGTTCGCGCATAATAGGCAGCCATCGATTAATGTCCATATAATAAGAAGAAATATTTCCTAAT
>CAYTVM010000174.1:0-1441 GCA_964441685.1 uncultured Atribacterota bacterium
ATTAAAAGTTCCTCCCTTTATTGCAACTTTTGGAATGTATGGTATTGCTTATGGGTTTGCAGAGATTATCTGCAATAACGTACCGGTTCATAATTTGCCTACTTCTATAGGTTCGCTGGGACATGGTTATTTATTTTACTGGTTACCGGGGAAATTATTTAATTTTCTAATTAGACCGGAAAATCTTAGCAGGGAAGAACTAAAGCATTTAGTATCCATTATTCCCAATGTAACAGTCCTTACTTTTATTTTTATTGGTATTTTTGCCTTTATATTGACTAAAACTAAATTTGGACAGCATACTTATGCTATCGGTGGAAATATAAATGCAGCGGAAAGGGCGGGAGTTAATGTAAAAGTCCATTTAATTAAAGTATATATGATATCTTCATTTTTTGCCTCTCTTGCTGGAGTCATGTACGTATTGCAATTTATTACCGGTCGAGCTCCGGCAGGCAGTGCTCGCTTGATAGATGCTGTAGTGGCAGTAGTTATTGGTGGAGCAAGTTTAAGTGGCGGCAAGGGTACAGTAATCGGCACGGTTTTCGGTGCCATAATTATCGGTGCTTTAGAGGTAGGTTTGGTCAATTTAAGCGTTCCTACTTATAATTTACATATTGCAGTTGGTTGTATACTTATTTTCGCGGTGTTAATTGATCAATTTTCACCTGAATTAATACAAAACGAAGAGGAGATTTAATAAGGAGGTTATAATGGAACCCTTATTGGAAGTAAAAAATATTACAAAACGGTTTGGTGGTTTAACTGCAGTTGATGATGTAAGTATACAAGTTTACCCAGGCGAAGTTATTGGTATTTTAGGTGATAATGGAGCAGGTAAATCTACTTTAATTAAAGTAATTTCTGGTGTGTATCATGCTGAAGTGGGTCAGATATTTTTTCAAGGCAAAGGGATAAAAATTAATAGTACGATGGAAGCATTAAAAATCGGGATAGAAACTATTTATCAAGATTTAGCTTTGGCTGAAAATATGAATGTTTATTCTAACATCTTTTTAGGTCGAGAAAAATTAAGGAAATTTTTGGGTTTGGTAAATGTGTTAGATCATGAATATATGCATAACGAATCCAAAAAAGTATTAAATCGCTTGGAAATTGAGATCCCGTCTTTAAAAAATAAAATCAGGAACCTTTCAGGAGGACAAAGGCAGGCGGTAGCGATATCGCGCTCTATTTACTGGAATGCAAAATTATTAATTATGGATGAACCTACGGCTGCCTTGGGTGTGGCTGAACAGAAAAAAGTGTTAAATCTTGTTAAAACTTTAAGTTCTCAAGGAGTATCCATTATTATGATCAGTCATCAGCTCCATGATGTATTTTCAGTTGCAACAAGGTTGATAATCATGCGTAGAGCTAAAAAGGTTGCAGAAAGGATTACAAAAAAGACCAGTGCCGATGAAATAGTTAGTTTAATTGT
>CAYTVM010000174.1:1541-4703 GCA_964441685.1 uncultured Atribacterota bacterium
ATTTAAATATTGCAGAGGATTTAGGCACTGATGATGCTCTGGAAGTTGGTAATCTGGTTAGAAAATGGTTAATTCAGCAAATAACTTCAGGACCAATAATTGCAATTATTTTAAGCGGAAACCATGCCATTGAAATTGTAAGAAAAATAGTGGGAAATACGGTTCCTCTTTTTGCGGAATTGGGTACGATAAGGGGTGACTTTTCAATTGATTCACCCGACCTTGCTACTAAGGAAAAGCGAGCTTTACAAAATTTGGTTCATGCTTCATCAAATGCAGAGGAAGCAAAACGAGAAATTTCTCTTTGGTTCGAAATTTAAGATTTTACAGTAATTAAACTTAATTATTGCGAGTGTAAAATTTATTGGACTAACTAGATAGAAAGAAAAATGCTACTTTTTTTATCTTTTCTTTTGCTTTCTTAATTCGATACTCTATACCATATATCCGATACTATATTTTCATTATAGACAAGACCTGGGAAATATGCTAACATTATTTTGTTTAAAAAAGGAAGATACGAAATTCATAATTATATTAATCTATATAATCATTAAATAATATTTAGGAGGAAGAAATGCAAGAGAGAATAAAAGCAGCTTTGGAGAAAATAAAACCATCTCTTCAAACAGATGGTGGTGATGTTGAATTAGTAGAAGTGACTCCAGAGGGAGTGGTAAAAGTAAGATTGATTGGTGCCTGCAGCGGATGTCCCATGAGACAGATGACTTTACAAATGGGTATTGGCAGAGCATTAAAGGAAGAAGTACCTGAAGTAAAAGAAGTTTTAGCCATATAATTTCGTCTATAGATATAGTAAAGGGTATGATAATATTATAATAATTATATTATCATACCCTTTACTATATTCAAAACTAAAAAAATAATTTCACTTTAACAGAGATATATTATTGATATAAACTTTAATGGAGTAGTCAGAGAAAATCTTGATTTAATTGTAAAATACTCTAATTTTCAGTTATAATAAATATTATAAGAAGTTATCATAAGGCATATTTGCTATTTTTATAATACACAAGAGAAAAGGGCGACCTTGTTTAATTGATATCTTGATTGAATAGACCCAAAATTAGGAATATTCATTGTTCTATAAATTAAAATGTTTTAGGATGATAATTTATGAATAAAACTATGATCAAAGAACTACATAGCAAAATATCTAAAAAGATTTTAAATAAACAAATATTGTACGATATTCCATTATCTAAAGAATTTGTTAGAAAGCAAATCGAAAGTCCTGTATTTTTAAAACAATTAATCTCTATGGTAGAAAATAAAGATTATAGCTGCCAGGCAGTTTACACATTATGTCGTGATATCCTCGTTCACATTGACAAAGAACACAATCCTATGAATTGGACTTACCAGGTATATCAATTTATCCTGTCTAAATCTTTTCCCGGAGCAGCAGATCTACCTGTTAAGAACATCACCGATAATCGCCGAAATACTTTCTTGCTCTATTTAGAATTTTTAAGGGTAATTTCAAAATTTCAAAAGTCCTTTGATAATTCTACTTTCTACAGCAAATATCCCCTTAATTTCTTAACCTCTGAAGAAAAAAATAAATTGGAAAATCCTGTTGAATATAAAAGATTTTTAAAAGCATTTAATGATGAGTATATCTACGAGATGATGAGATTAAAGCAGGAAATCTCAAAATATAATACTCTAGATCATATATGCGGGGTAAACTGGATTGCTTTGTTTGTGGGCAGACAGTTGCATGATCTAGGCCTTCCGGTTGATTTGGGTAGGATTTCAGGAGCAGCAGCAGGACATGATATTGGAAAATACGAATGTAAAGATACTGAGATAGAAAGAACTCCCTATTTACATTATTATTATACTGATATGTGGTTTAAAAAACACAATATTCCTTTTATTGGACATATTGCGGTTAATCATTCTGTTTGGGATTTAGAATTGGAAAATTTACCTTTAGAATCACTTATATTAATTTATTCTGATTTCCGGGTTAAAAATATGAGTAATGGTTCTAAAGAGGAGATGAGAATTTTTAGCCTAAAAGATTCTTTTCAAGTAATCTTGGATAAACTGGATAATGTTGATGAGAAAAAAAGAAAAAGATATTGCCGTGTTTATGAAAAGTTAAAAGATTTTGAAAATTATATGATAAATTTAGGGGTAAATTTAGATGTAGATAGCAAAGAGACGTGTTCTTATAAAAAAAATAGAAAACCGCATTATTCTTTCATGCAAGGCCAGGAAGTTATCCAAAATATAAAATTTCTTTCTATAGAACATAATATCAGTTTAATGCATGAACTTCGAGATGAATCTTCTCTTAATTCGCTTTTAGAATTAGCCCGAAGCGAAAAGGATTGGAGTAACCTAAGGGAATATCTACAAATATTTAATGAATATTCAACTTACTTTACACAAAAACAGAAGATGGTAACTTTAAGATATTTATATGAACAGTTAACTCATCAGGAAGATGAAATAAGAAGAAGAAGTGCAAAACTTATTGGTTTATTGATTGCGAACTTTGACGAAGATTACCGTAAAGAAATTCCTCAGAATGTTACTCTGAAACCTTCAACTATTACCAGTGTAAATTTATTGGAAAGATATTTAAAATACTTTTTACAACCGGACCATAAAAAGATTGCTCTTCATCAATCTCGCATTATTAAAAGCACTGAGAATATGATTTCTTCTCTCTTCTCTAACTGCCGCAATAATCAGGCTAGAAATTATAGGAAAATAATTCTAAAACACTATAGAAAAGACTTTTATACTGATGAAGATATTCAACTGTGTTTAATAAAAACTACCAAACATATATCTATATGTCCAGATGAAAAATCTGTAAAGATATTATTTGATTATATTATAAATATGTTAAATAAAGAAAATCATAATCTTAGACTTACTGCTTTAGAAGTAGTCCATGATTTAATCCCTCAAATTGATAAAAAATTCAAATTCATAGGTAGTATAAAAAAAATATTCATGGGTAATATTTCTGCTTCAGTACTTCCCGCTGAAAATTATTTAAATATGAAGATAGTTGAATTATTGGGTTTAGACGAAGGTATTGTAAAAAAATATATTGAATTTTATCAGAGAGATATAGAAAAGATACAATATATATTTCTAAGCAATCTTAAAACT
>CAYTVM010000175.1:0-4684 GCA_964441685.1 uncultured Atribacterota bacterium
GCGCTTTGCGGAGGTGCAGAAAGAACTGGCAGGGATGAAGGTGGAGCTGGGGAAATAGGTTTGGCTTTTTATATGCTTCTGCCATCTGGCTGCGGCAGAAATTTCCGGTACATAGAAATAAAATTCACTTCATTTATTAATTATCTCCTTTTGTTGAAACAGAGAGAGATTGTAGTTTAATAAAAAGATGCATCCGAATCCCTTCAGATGTATTTATCGTTGAGAAAGTATACCAGCCTTGTACTATTTCCTCTTTCAAATATTTATTTTAATCTCTTTCATCTATTTCAAATTTAAATTCTTTTTCTTTAAAGAGCTTCAGGCAAACATCTACCACTTTCGGGTCATAGAGGATACTTTTATTCTGAGAGATTTCTTCCAGGGCTTTATCAATACCCAGGGCAGGCCGATAAGGACGGAAGGAAGACATGGCTTCAACCACATCAGCCACCCCTATTATTTTTGCTTCCAGTAAGATATCCTCACTTTTTAAACCTTGAGGATATCCTGAACCATTGAGTCTTTCGTGATGCTGAAGGATAATTTTTAATACAGGATAGGAAAAATTAATCAATTTTAAAATATTATATCCTACCTGGGGATGGTCTTTAATTAAATTATATTCTATTTCGCTTAATTTGACAGGCTTATTTAAGATATCTGTCGGTATACTAATTTTTCCCAAGTCATGGAGTAGAGCGGCTATCCTTATCCCTTCAATCTTATCTTGAGGAAGATTTAACTCTTTAGCTATAGCCACAGCAAGTTGGGAGATTCTTTGCTGATGCCCGTCGGTATAGGGGTCTTTCATCTCGGTAATCTTACCTATGGTAAGGATCACATCTTCAAATAAATGTTTGATCTGCTTTTCGGATTTTTCCAGGTCGAGTACCTTTTTCTCCAGTTTTTCTATCAGTCGCTTACTGTATTCGTTAAGATATATTTCCTCTTTTTCGATTAGTTCTTCAGGAGCAATAAGCCCACCCTTTTTATGTTTTTTTATAACCTCTTTTAAGATATTTAGGAATACTTTTAGCTCTGCCGGTTTTCTAATGTACTTCTCTGCACCCAGGCTGAGAGCAAACTCCCCATCCTTTTTACTGGTATAGGTAGCCGTGTAGAATATAAAAGGAATCTTCTTTAAACGATCATCTTTTTTACATTCCCGGCAAAATTGGAAACCATCCATCCGGGGCATTAATATATCAGATATAATCATATCCATGGACTCTTTTTTTAATTTATCCAGGGCTTCCAGTCCATCTTTAGCCGTTACTACCTCATAACCGTTTCCTTTCAGTATGGTCTCAAGCATGTAGAGAAAATCTTCCATGTCATCAACTATCAGAATCTTCATTTCATCTTTTACCTCCCATACGTTTATTTTAACTTATCTTAAAGATACCTTTTTATTTCTCTTATAAAAGTATCCTGATTAATGGGTACATATTGGTTTTATTATACTCTCTTGTAGGAATTTTATCATCCTTTAGTTTCCTTATATTTTAAGGGTAAGATCAAGGTAAAAACACTCCCCTTCCCAAAATCGCTTTCAGCCATAATATCACCACCCAGTAAATGGGCATTCTTCTTGGAGAGGTAGAGGCCAAGTCCGGTTCCTTCCTCTATTCTATCCTGATTTGCAATCTGACTGAAGGAATTAAAGAGTTTATCCATATTTTCTTTTTTTATCCCGATACCAGTATCTCTGACATATACTTCCACTGTTTCATTTTTTAGGACAACTTTTATCTTTATCTCTCCTCTGTAGGTAAATTTCAGGGCATTGCTCAGGAGGTTTTCCAGAATCTGCCTGGTCCTTCTCCTATCGCTTTCCAGGGGAAGGGTCGGGGGTGCCTCAAGTGACAATACAAGCCCTTTCTTATCTGCATCAATAATAAAATTATCTTTTATATCCCGGGAAAGAGCTGAGAGGTCAAATTCCTCGATGATCATCTCTACTTTACCTGTTTCTATCTTGTTAATATCGAGGACATCATTGATGAGGTATAAGAGATGCTCGGCATTCTTTTTCACCAGGGCAAACTGTCTTCTCTGCTCCTGGTTAATCTTTCCGGATATCTCTTGTAAGATGATATCGGTGAAACCGATGATCAGGGAAAGCGGTGTCCTTAATTCATGACTCATAGAGACGATAAATATTGTTTTTAATTGGTCGAGTTCTTGAAGTTTCAGATTGGCTTTTTGTAATTCTTTGGTTCGTTGGGCTACCTTATTTTCTAACTGGTCATGGGCTTCCTGCAGGGCTTTCTGGACCTGCTTACGCTCTGTGATGTCTCGGGATATACCTATTACTCCTGTTATTCTCCCCTCGTCATCATGCCAGGGTACCTTAGTAGTTGAAACCCAATACTCTGTTTTATCCGAATGAATAATTTTTTCTATCTTATCAATGATGGATTTGCCAGATTCCATTATATGATTATCATCTGCAAAAGACTGTATAGCTATTTCTTTGGGGAAAAAATCAAAATCAGTCTTCCCAATCATCTCTTCAGGAGCCACCCCTGAATGTTCAGCTTTTACCCTATTTACTCTTATAAATCTCTTTTCCTTGTCCTTAAAGTAGATGGAATCTAAGATATTATCCATTAATGTGTTAAATAATTTTTCCTCTTCTCTTAACCTGTTTTCGGCTTTTTTGCGCTCGGTAATATCATCATAAATTGCTATGACTTCACCTGAAGGTAACTTGTAGACGTAGTTCTCTCTCCAACCAGAGATCCTCTGGTCTTGGTAAAAAGAGATAGGATAGTGTTGGGGCTTCCCGGTTTTATATACTTCTTGAAAGACTTTGAAAAGGCCAAAAGTTTTTACTTTAGGGAATACTTTAAGGACGCTTTTGCCTATAATATTTTCTCTTTTTACTTTGCTCATCTTCTCGCCGGCACGGTTAAAGTCTTTGATGATAAAATCTTTACCATTATCTTTGGCCTCATATATGGCCACGCCACTACTCATGTGGGTAAACAGTTCCCTGAATCTGTTTTCGCTTTCCAGTATAATTTGTTCTACTTTTTTGTGTTCGGTTGTATCCTCGAACACTCCTTTTTCCCGTTCTTCCCGTAAAAACTTCAGTTCTTTTATTAATTCTGCTTTTGTCTTATTCTCATCTTTCATTATATTTGCCTCCTATTCAACCCTTAAGATAAATAAGTGTATAAAGAGTTCTATTAGGTAAATTCTATAAATTTATTAAAATCTCTCTTGCGACCTCCCAAAAGTTTGTACTAATTTTTTCAGTTTAATTTTTTTCGCATCCTTCATTTTTTCTTCTCTGGCCACTTCTACGTTCAGATCCTTTATAATTTCGGTCATCAAATTTCCTGCGGTCTTCCTCTACTCTTCTTTCTTTTCCGGAATAGTAATCTTTTTTTTCATCTTCAACAATTTCTAACTTACCACCACAATCCGGGCAGATAGCTGGCTGAGCCCAGCCCTGCCATATCTTCCCGCATTTTTGGCATTTATCCTTCACGATTTTTAGCCCTCCCTTTTTATCTTTAATAACCTTTTTCTAATCCCCGGTAGTATTTTTTAATTAATGTATATTTTAAACCTTCCGGATTTAATCCACTCTTTTTTATATTATGATGGAATCTGGACTTGTAATATCACCTTTCATATTTCTCTCGATTTTTTTAATAATTTTACTTACTCTATTATAATATATGCTAATACATTATACTACATTTTTAGGGTATAACTATACAAACGGAGTGCATCCTTATAATTTTCTAAGGATAAGGAATAATTGAAAAGATGGTAAGTTCATCTTGGTGCGGACCATAATAGAAGAAAACTCTATATGCTGCGGAGGCACTCTGTTCGGCATAAGCTTCAAAAATCTTTTCGCCACTTGGTCCTTGATGGGAAATATGTCAAGTGGGAATGTGGGAATTATCGATATAAATATATCATGTAATAAGTGATCCCGTTTTGCAACTTCATAGTTTTATTGGGTGTTATATTTAATATATCTAATTTCCAATATATTGCAAAAGTGTTCAAGGGCTTCGAGGTGGTACCCATATACTGCATGCATATGATTGGCTCCTATTGTATTGAAGAACAAATCATAATCTATATCAGCCTTCACAAAACCGTGAGGGAAACAATAGGTTGTTTTTCTTAGTTCTTCCCTGGGTTTTTGTTCAAATTCACCTTCAATTATTCCCATAATGTATTCTCCGTTTACTCGGAACATCCTTGCAAGGGTGATTGGTGCCTTTGAACATACAAACTGTAATATTCCTCCCCCTGCCGTACCAAATACGCTCTCCATCATATGGATGTTTTTGAGGTTTTCTTCAGGTTTACTGCTGCCGCTTGCAAAGAACGTAGGCATGCCCCCGCAATTTGCAAATACCATTTCCTTTGATTCTTTCTTAAGCATCCGTATATCCATAAGGTTGGAAGGCATATCGCCTGAAATGAGGGATAATATCTTCATGGTTAAAGCCCCGTCATTATCTGCTTCACATGAGCATGGAACAGGTTCCTTATATCCTTCAGCATCATAACTATCTCCTAAAAGAGCTATGGCAAGGCATTGTATAGCATAATTATTGCTCATCTCGGTCTGGCATTTCAGCCCTAAAAAGCTGTAATTCCCTTCTTTTACCATATCCTTAATTGCACAATAGGAATTAATCTGACGCTT
>CAYTVM010000176.1:0-4671 GCA_964441685.1 uncultured Atribacterota bacterium
CGAGCAAATTTTGCCTTAACTGATACTTTACCCCTCAAAAATGGCACTTTTTTAATTAAAATTCCATCATCTCAAAATCTGAAAGTGTCTATTTATAAGGATTCTATGATTTCGAGAAGGCAAAAATAGGCTAAAAATGGGGGTCGTAATTTGCTGATTTTTCGAAAATTGAAGTGCGTTTAAAGGCACTCTCCGTGCGTTTTTATGGCATTCCTGAAGAGGGCATGAAAGCCCTGTAAATAAAGGGTTTTATAGGGAGCAAAGAAGAACAGAAAACCGTCCTATGTTCTAATCTGTTCTAATGTTTCGATTTTCAAAATGTTCTATCGTCTTTTCAAGTTTCTCTCTTGGCCTATCAATTTTTGGTAGATCTTTTATTTTCATACTCATTGTTTATTTCAATAAATCATCGAGTTCACATGAAAGTAAAGTCGATTTATTGAGCACAATTTCTTCCTTTGGATTAAAGTTATCGGCTGTCATCCGGATAAATTTAGTAGCAATGTTATTACCGAGCATTATCCTGTTTGTCTTTCTGAAATATTTTTCAGTTTTTTCGTAGAATAACGTGATGTACTGCTTTAATTTATTGCTTAACTGATCTTTCATTTCACTCTCTACCAGTTGAATTATTTTTTCATTTATTTTTATCGGTAGATCCCCTTCGCGAAAATCAATCCAGTAATAACTGATAGTATATATAATCCGTGCTGTTCTTCCTTCCTCCGTCTTATACCAATATACGAATGAGAAATTGTCGGTATAAAAATCCTGGTGCACTCCTATTTTTTCAAGCGTTATCACCATATTAATTTTATATTCATCAAGAAGTCGCAAATAACTTTCTCTCCAATTTTTGAGCCAATTTTTAATAAAAGTCTTATTAACAAACAGCGGTTCCAGATCCTGCTCAAGATTTTTATCGCTTACTTTATTCATCTGAAGCGTAAGTTTATCAAAAAGCGCGCGTGGATCTTTTGCATCAATTCCCTTAGCAGTAAGATAATCGAAATCCGGCACAACCTTTTTGCCCATATACCAAAGCAAATCATAAATATCTCGGCCCTTTTCTTGATAAACATCTTCGCCGACCTCACGAGTTCCTCGCAAGAAAATAGCAGCCAGTTTGCTCGCCATAAGCGCGGACATATTGTAAGTAATAATAACAAATGACAGCTGATCGCGGTTGATTGGCCGACGTTCCGTAACCGTTTCGGAAACGACAAAGTGATTAAGATCAATTTTTACGTGTACCTGCTTTGACGAATGACCAAAACTGAGCTCTTCTCCAACATGGAATTTAAGCAGCAACCCGCGGCCGGTGGTAATTTTGGCAGTCATAAAATCAGTTCCTGCACCATAGGTATTAAGAAAGTGTTTCTCGATTTCCTTTTTCAGTTCTTCTAAAAATTCCTCGGTTACTGCATGGGAAATTTCAAAATCAAGGTCCACCGACATGCGATCAAGCCCGTGGATGATACGTAGAGCCGAACCGCCGTACATGATCCAACTCTTATACTCCGTATGGTGGCAAATAAAATTAAGAACGTAATACTGTAACTCTTCTTTAAGCGCATTACGTCGCGTTTCCGCATCCAGCCCGCCGTAAGTAGTAAGATCCTCAAGTTTTCTTTTTAAGATTGTCGTGATCTGTTCACTCATATTTTTTAATCATTGTATAAAATTTTTCCTGCTCATTTTTATCCATTTCATCAATTTCTATACGCAATTCCTCAATTAATACTTTTATATTTTTTGCCGATTTACTGCGAAACTGATTCGTCCGGAAATACAGCAAATCAAACAGTGCCTTTGAGGGCAAAGCAATAAAAAAATCAAACTTTCCTTTTATCAGAGAAAAATCTGAAAAAAGTTCTTTTTTGATCGACTGATAAGAAAAGTTACCGACTTTGGTCTGATAATCTCTTGTCACTTTCGGTGTTACCGAAGTAACTGAATAAATTGCCTCTGTGGTAAGATTGTAATACTGCAAGGCTGTCCACGAACTCACATAAGATGGCGTCCGAATGACGTTGGCAAGATAAAACGAATAGGAAACATCGTTTTTATTTTTCTCAAAAAAATCCGTAGTCACATAAAGACCGTTTTTAAGCTGAATAATTTCCTTGTACCTTAAAAACCGGCTAATATATGTGTTAACCGTAGAATCTTTAAGCCCCAACTGCTTGCCAAGCTGATAAACGGTATTCTTACTGAAATAGGACAAATATTTAAGCTGTTCTAAAAGGTTTTTTTTGCTTTTCATAATTATGACATAAGTGTATCATATGTGAAATGCGTTGTCAATTTTTTGGTCTTCTATTGATCATGTTTCCACCAGTGCCTAGCGCATCAGCTTCTGAAACAGAAGTATAGCCTACTATTCCTCTAAACTTCATCTTATCGTTAGCGGTGCGTGCTTCGGCAATAAAAATTTCATTTATTAAATAAAAACCCAGGGAATGTATTCCTAGGTTTTTATTTGTATGATCTATTTGCGTCTACACGCAAATTGGCTCCCCTATGCTTTCCGTATTGGATGAGATGGAGTAGTGGGGAAAATGTGTAAAATCTGTGGGAAAATACCTTCTTGAAAGCCTTATATAATAAGGGTTTTAAGAGAATAATGCGAGAATTGCTTGTATAAGCAAATTTTGCCTTAACTGATACTTTACCCCTCAAAAATGGCACTTTTTTAACCAAAATCCCATTATCTCAAAATCTGAAAGTGGCTATTTATAAGGATTTTAGGAAATCGGGAAGGCAAAAATAGGCCAAAAATGGGGGTCATAAATTGCTGATTTTTCTAAATTTGAAGTGCATTTAAAGGCACTCTCCGTGCGTTTTTAGGGCATGCCTGAAGAGGGCCTAAAACCCTTATATATAAAGGGTTTTAAGATAGTAAATGGGAATGGTGAACCATCTCCTGTTCTTTTCAAGCTATCCCTATTTTCTTAATCGGAATAGAATGATTAAATTATAAATCAATTGGATAACAAATAATATATAAAAAATTACCCATTCACCGGTTATAGACCAATCTGACAAATATTCATGGCCAATTTCATCGAGCATGACTTTTTCACCAAGAAATAAAAATAAAGAAAAACTGCCAAAAACAAACAATAACCATTTACCGATATTAAATGGCTTCAATTTTCGTGTTTCGGAAAAAATCCAAACCAGTGAAAAGATATGAAAAAGAAAGATAAATAGAAATCCAAAAAGAATAGCTATCTCAATATTTGAAAAGGTATCCCGATGAATAAATATTTGTTCTTTTTGGAGAGGAATTGAAAGCATAATAAAAATAAGTGAAATTAATGAAAGAATTGTACAGAAAAAAGTTAAAGAAAATAGAATATTTGGTTGTTTATTCATTTTTCCACCTTATGGTGACCTTCAATTGTTAAATAATAAATATCTAACGATTACCATCGCCAATTGGTTATTTCACTACGGCAGTGCAGTGGTTTATTATGTGTTTTATTTTTTTGTGCAAATAAAAGAATGTACATTTTGCATAATTTCTGAATTGTTATCTATATGAAAACCTGCTTTTTCTATCATTCCAGTTATAATCCAATCCCATGTGCTATATTCTTCGCGAATATGAACGATGGTTTCCTCTGCTATCTGATTTCCTGCCGCAGATCTCATTTCATCTATCCAATCGTTGATAGTTTTTTTGTATTCGTTTGGTTTGAAAGTAAAAACAACATCTGACAAAAATAGCTTGCCATTTGGTTTGAGAAACTTATAGAAACGACATAGTGCAATTTGTTTCCAGAAGTCAGGGAGATGATGCAAACAGATATTGGCAATAATCGCATCAAGGCTTTCTTCCGGATGCTCATAAGAAAGAAAACCAGATTGAACAGTAGTAATATTAGTTAAGTTTTTGTTTTCAATTTTATTTTTTAGAGTATTAATCATTGCATCAGATGAATCTACTGCATAAATATGTTTACATAACCCTGACAGGTTTGTTGTGAGGCCTCCCGTACCACAACCAATGTCGAGAATAACAGAATCTTTTGAAAGACCTAAAGCAGCTGATATTTTTAAAGCCTCTTCTTTAAAGTATCTAAATTTTTCATGTTCTTTGTCATACGTACTAACTAAGTTTTTATCAAAATAGTTCACGCCGATAGGCTTTGATTCGTCAAAAAGCCAAGGTAGTTTATTTTCCATAATTATTTCCTTTCTTCACATAACTTCCGTGTTGATACGATGGTTAGCCATACTTTTCGTTCTTGTCCGCACAAAATGTCTTTATCCTCCCAATCTCATCATGAACGGTTTAATATCACCTTTAGCCTCCTTGTTGTCGCTAAACCTATGCCATCTGAATTCTCAACCAGTAATGCTCTGGATTGCAATAGAACCTCCTTAATTCACTGTATTTCATAGTATTGGCCAACATAAGATTAGGTGTACTAATGAAAAAACAAATGTTGCTTTTTCCGACTACCTAATATTATATGCTTATTATTAGTTAATTGCTTACTATTAAATGCTTTAAATATCTTTTCTCTCCTTTTAAAATAGGAGCAGAAAACCGTCCCCTATCCTTTTCGTTCCTCGGTCGGGACTATTTTAGATAATCCGACATTATAGAATTTTCATCCAGTGTATTTTTAAAAATCGTGATAGTAACCGGTCCTACAT
>CAYTVM010000177.1:0-3265 GCA_964441685.1 uncultured Atribacterota bacterium
CCTTATAAGCTTCTTTAAATGCCATTGCTTCAGGATTGGTGAAATATTCGATTAAAGCTTCCTGGGTTTGATAAACACCTTTGGCGTATTCTATACCCGCAATGTTGATAAAATCTTCATTAACTACCGCATCTCCCCCTATAAATATTGCTTCGATTCCAATTTCGCGCGCCTGTCGAATTATTAATCCTGCTTCAGGGAAATGACCGGTGTAATAGAATACATCCGGATTAGTTTCTCTCAATTTAGTTAGAGGTACAGTAAAATCAGTTTCTTCTGGATTAATTGCATCGAAGTAGACTATTTCTACTTCTCCAGCATCTATTCTTGATTGTAATGCTTCTCTGGTCTCTTCAGCGAGCCCAACAGAAAAACTTGTATTGTTATTCATTATTGCAACTTTTTTAGCATTGAAGTAAGGTACGACTTTTTCGGCAAAAAATTTAGCTTGGGTATCCGTTCTTCCACAAGTACGGAAGAAATATTTCAAACCTCTTTCAGTAAGATCGGTAATAGTCGCACCATAAGCAATATTTACCTTTTTAAATTTTTCATATACATCAGATGCTGGGAGAACAACAAAAGAACCGTAGGTTTGAATAGCAGCAACTACATCTTTTTGAGTTATTAATTTCATTGCCGCCAATGCGCCTGCTTTAGGTTGACAAGCATCATCAGCAACTCTAATTTCAATCATCCTTCCTCCTAAAATTCCACCTTTGTCATTGATCATCTGGGCAGCAATTTCCACAGATTGTTTTGCCATTTCACCTTCAACAGCATACGGTCCGGTTATAGGTCCCTGTAATCCAATAACTACCGGAAGTTTGTCAGCAGCCATTACTCCCAAAGAAGCTATACCAAGAGCTAATACTAACACACTAACAGCCAAGATAAATTTTTTACTTTTCATTTTAAATTCTCCTTTAATTTTTTTTAAAATAAATCAAAAACAGTTATTTTAGCAAATTAATTATCCGTATTATCAGAAGTATCTTATATTCTATAATTAAGAAATCTATTCACCTCCTTTTTTGTGTAACATTCGCTCGTGAAATTATTTTTTTTAAACGAATTTTTTAGCAATATAATTATTCATTGATACTTAAATAAAACAAACCATTAGTTATAAGCTGATATGATTGACTTTTTAGCCTTTGCGTAATACCAATATTTCCAAATTCAGCATGCGGAGAATATAGAATAACTCTATTTTTATTGATTCTGGTTTCCACAATTGAAGCTCTTTTTATTAGATATTTTTCAAATCTTTCTTTTGTTAAAACATTATACCATCCATTTATTGCTTTTATTGCAAGAGCATTATCTAGTAAATCCCATTTTGGATATTCTTTAGGAGAACCTGAAGCAATAAATTCATAAAAAGTTGCAATTGCTTTTACTTTATCGCTTAATATTTGCATAGCCGGTCCTTCCCAATAAATAATATCTAATGTATTAATTTTTCCAGCACAAATTCCTGATACAATGGGATGAGTATTATCTAATATCTTTACTCTTACAAAACCTGATCCTGTTCTCCAATAATCTAAATCATTATCATCTGTAGCATCAATTAATTCCAACCAATATTTGTTTTCTTTCGATAAGGATTTTAAAGGCAAGTATGCCCCAGCACATAAACCAAAATAATGACCATTATTATGTAAAAAATTTTTAATGTTATTATATCCTTTATCGCCTAATCCCCAATAATAAGATTCTCCTGCATCGGGACCTCCGGGAACTAAGAAAACATCAAATTCATTTAATAGTCCTTTTCTAATATCAGCATCAGATAACTGTTTAAATTTAAATCCAGCTAAATTTAAAAGTTCGACTAGGGGAGCAATGCAGAAATCTGCAGTTCCTCTACCATTATATAAGGCAATTTTAATTGGATTTAATTTCTCCCCTAAATTAGAATCTTTTGCAATATCAAAAACAATATTCATTTCCTTTATTTTATTTATAATATTAGAATCATAATAAACAAAAAAACCTCCTGAGTTAAAAAAATGTCCTTCCGGAAATCTGTCAGTATATAATTTCATTGGTTTCAATAACCATCGAACTTCTATAGAGTCTAAAAAACTATTTATAAATTTAATAGTATCCATCGGATTACTTTGGATACTTTCAACTCCTAATCTATCCATGGGTATATATATTATATTCTCATTCACCAAAATTAACTCTCCTTAATATATGCAACAAAATTACAATTATAAAATCTTTTATTGCTCTTCGATACTCTTGGACATTATATATACATTTCTACATAATTTTAAAAAATCCTTCTTTTTTTGAATGAAATAAGTTTATTTATTTTATTTCTTTACACTACTGATGGTTCGGTGATTAGTTCACCTCGTTCAAATCTGCCTATATCTAATTTGTCAATGGGAATAGAAGTTTTTCCATCTAAAATTAATTCAGCAATTAATTTTCCAGTTGTAGGTGCAAGCATAAATCCGTGCCCACTAAATCCAAGTGACATATAAAACCCTTTAAGCTTTGGGTGTTCACCTAAAATTGGTTGGGAATCAGGACTCATATTATATAATCCAGCCCATTGCCTTACCATATGTACTTCGTTTAATATAGGCACTAATTTAATCATTTTTTTAGCCATGGTACGGGAAAATTGCCAGGTAGAATTAATATTCCCCCCTTTTATTTCGTGTTCAGGGTCTCCAAAACCACCCAAGATACTACCATCGGGTAACTGTTGAAAATAATAATTTTCGGAAAATGACATTAACATAGGTTTCCATAAATGTTCAACCGGTTCGGTAACTAATATTTGGTGTCTTTGAGAATAAACCGGAATATCCACTCCTGCTATTTTTCCTACTGGACCAGAATATCCTCCAGCGGCATCGACTACTATAGAAGTTAATATTTCCCCTTTATTGGTAATGACAGATAATATACGTCCATCTTCAGTCTTAATTTTTGTTACCTCAGTAAAAGGATAATACTTAGCTCCTAATCTTTGAGCAGCTTCAGCATAGGCAAAAGTAGTAAAAAGGGGATTAACATTTCCGTCCGTTGAGCAAAAAGTCCCTCCTATTATCCCCTCTAAATTTAAATAAGGAACAATTTCTTTAGCTTCTTCGGGTGTAACCATTTTAGCATCAATCTCCAAACTTTGTTGCAATACAACATTTTTCTTAAATTGATTCATTTCTTTTTCGGTATAAGCAAGCATTAGATAACCAGCCTGGTTTAATTCAATATCATAATCTAATTCCTCGCTTAA
>CAYTVM010000177.1:3365-4670 GCA_964441685.1 uncultured Atribacterota bacterium
TCTGAATAATTCATATCTATTACGAATATGGCCAGACCGGGACAGGAACTGATACAGATCCCACAACCGGTACATTTATCAAAATCGACCTGAGGTAAGTCATTTATATCTTTAAAGGGTTTTATTGCCCCAAATTTGCAGGATGCGGCACAAGGATCACAGGGAATTTTCTGAAAACATTCTATAATAACTACCGGACCTTTTGCTAATCTTTTTTTATCCGGAATTACTTTTTCCAAATTATCATCGGTCGGTATGCCGGTTCTTTCTAACATGGTTAATCCCTCCCCTCCTTTATTAAGGCCTTTTCTATACCTATCTTTATCTTTTCACTCAAAGGGTTGTCCCGTAATTCTTTTAATTCTTCTTTTAATTTTTCATCCCATTCTTGATAATTATCATGCTTATATCCTAAACTTACCGCTGCATTTAAACCGGCAATTTGCCCTTCCAACATGGCACTACTGGCTTCTTCAATGCCGGCTACATCTCCGGCAATATAGATTTTATCTTTAGTTGTTTTCATATTATCATCCCTTAAGGCCACATAACCGCAGAGCTCGGGAATATATTTCATCTGGCAACCAGCCTGCCAGAGCAGATCAGAAAGTGGAGAAAGACCTACGGCCAGGCAGACAGTATCTACTTTAAGTTCTTTTTCTGTCCCCGGAATAAATTCAAAATTTTTATTGATTTCAGAAATGACCACTTTTTCTACATAATCTGTACCATACACTTCTTTCAGAGTATGAGAAGTGTAGATAGGTACTCCCAAACGTCTAATCTTGGCAGCATGCACTAAATAGCCGCCTATTTTGGGAAGAGCTTCCACTATTGCCTCTACCTTAATCCCGGCCTGTAGAAGCTGGTAGCTTACAATCAAGCCGATATTACCTGCCCCTACCATTAAGATATTATTGCCCGGAACGACACCGTAAAGATTCATTAAGGTCTGCACCGCACCGGCACCATAGACTCCGGGTAAGTCGTTATTTACAAAAGGCAGCATATTCTCCGATGCCCCGGTAGCTAAAATAATTCTGTTGGCCTTTAATTTTTTTAATATATCACCATTAACTCCCTGAACAATGGTAATAACCTCATCTTCATAATAGCCGGTGACTGTGGCATTGGCGATTACCTCAACATTATCATATTCTTTAATATCCTGTAACATTTTTTCGGCAATCTTTATTCCTCTGATCCCGGCAAACTGTTTTTCGGAACCAAAAAATTTATGGGTTTGCTTAATTAACTGTCCTCCTAATTCTAAACCATCGTCAACCAGAGTTACTTTTGCCCCCA
>CAYTVM010000178.1:0-4667 GCA_964441685.1 uncultured Atribacterota bacterium
TGGAAGAAGCGATAAGCAAGCTGAAAATAGTAGATAAAAAATGGTGGAAACTGGCTCAAGTGTTTTTTAAATAGCGAAACTAGCATAGAGCGTACAGCGTTAGCGTATAGTTAGGAAAGATGTAGTCAGAATATAATAGTATGTAGTATATCGTATGTAGTAAAGAAAATAAAAAAAAGATAAAAAAGTAAGGGGTTTGATTTATCAAGCACGTTTAGAAAATTACTGAAAAACTCGGGGCGGATAAATCCGCCCCCTTGTACGACATATAAAATTTTAAATTGTGATTTTTTGCTTTTAGTTTCTTAGCTTAATAATGAGATTGACACGCTCCGATAAATCAGAGCTCACAAAGATAGAAATGTTTGTTTTTGATTCTAAATTTCGTATATTTACAAGTCTTATTTTCTTACGCAATAATCGATACTATCTTGAGTTTTTCTTTTCTTTTTCTTTCTTGACTCAATACTATATACTTGATACTCGATACTAGTTATCCTATACGCTAAATTCTACCCGCTATACGTTATAACTATATACGATATACACGAGATACGATTACAGGGAGGGATTATACTTCAATTATGCATCACTCAAATTTCGTCCATTTACATGTTCATACTGAATATAGTCTATTGGATGGTGCTTGTCGAATAAAAGATTTAGTTTCTCAAGCTAAAAAGCATAAGATGCCTGCCTTGGCTATTACTGATCATGGGGTGATGTATGGGGCGATACAGTTTTATAAAGAAGCCATTAGGCAGGGAGTAAAACCTATAATTGGATGCGAAATGTATGTTGCCCAGCAAAGCAGATTTGATAGATCCTTACAAAGAAAAGAAACTCCCCATCATTTAATACTACTGGTAAAAAATAACGAAGGATATAAAAATTTAATAAAGTTAGTTACCTTATCTTATCTTGAAGGTTTTTATTATAAACCAAGAGTTGATAAAGAAATATTAAGAAAACATAGTGATGGATTAATTGCTCTTTCGGCCTGCTTAAAGGGGGAAATATCTCAATGTATTTTAAGGAACGATATTAAGGGAGCAAAAGAAGTAGCTCTTGATTTTTTAGATATTTTTGGTGAAGATAATTTTTATTTAGAATTACAAAAAAACGGTATTCCCGAACAGGAAATTGTAAATGAAAATATTATTCAGATAAGTCAAGAACTTTCCATTCCTCTTGTTGCGACCAATGATATTCATTATATAAATAAAGAAGATGCTCGTGCCCACGAAATTTTACTTTGTATCCAAACAGCCACTAATTTAAGTGACCCTAAACGTTTAAAATTTGCGACTGATGCGTTTTATTTTAATTCTCCAGAGGAAATGAATAAAAATTTCTCAAAAGTGCCTCAAGCCCTCGAAAACACTCTCCGTATTGCAGAAAGATGTAATTTGGAAATAGATTTTAGACACGCTCAATTACCAGAATTTAAGGTTCCCCCTGAACATAATATCAATACTTATCTAAAAGAGCTTTGCTATAAGGGACTTAATGAGAGATATTCCGAGATTACAAAAACATTAGAGGAGAGATTAGAGTACGAACTTTCAGTTATTAAAAAAATGGAATTTGAACCTTATTTTTTAATTGTGTGGGATTTTGTAAGATATGCCAAAGAAAATGGAATTATAGTAGGACCTGGTAGAGGTTCTGCAGCAGGAAGTTTAGTTGCTTATTGTCTAAATATTACCAATGTTGACCCGATGACATATGGATTGCTCTTTGAAAGATTTTTAAATCCAGAAAGAATCAGTATGCCAGATTTTGATATTGATTTTTGTTATGAACGAAGAGAAGAAGTCATTGAGTATGTTTCTAAAAAATATGGTAATGACAAAGTTGCCCAGATCATTACTTTTGGTACTATGGCAGCCAGAGCTGCTGTTAGAGATGTGGGCAGAGCTTTAGGAATTCCCTATGCTCGAGTGGATACTATCGCTAAAATGATTCCCTGGGAACCTAATATTACTATCGAGAAGGCTTTAAAAATGGAAAGCCAACTCAAAGAATTAATGAAAAATGATAAGGATATAAAAAAGCTGATCGAGACTGCTTTATCTTTAGAAGGTTTGGCTCGACATGCTTCAACTCATGCTGCGGGCATAGTTCTTTCACGAATGCCACTTACTGATTATATTCCTTTACAAAAGACGGCTGAAGGAGAAATATGTACTCAGTATGCAATGGCTGAATTGGAAGAGCTGGGATTATTGAAGATGGATTTCTTAGGGCTTCGTACTTTAACTGTAATAAGCAATACTTTAAAAATAATAAAGCATACTCGGGAAGAACAAGTTGATATAAACAAAATACCTTTGGATAATAGAAAAGTATACAAGATGTTGTCTAAAGGAAACTGTGCTGGTGTTTTTCAATTAGAGAGCGAAGGGATGAGAGATTTAGTTAAAAAATTAAAACCTGAAAATATAGAAGATATTACTGCCTTGTTGGCATTATATAGACCAGGACCTTTGGGGAGTGGCATGATCGAAGATTTCATTAATAGAAAGAAGGGAATTGTAGAAATAAAATACCTTCATCCTAGTTTAGAGTCTATATTAAAGGAAACTTATGGAGTAATCGTTTATCAGGAACAAGTTATGAAGATTGCCAGTGAATTGGCAGGATTTACACTGGGACAAGCAGACATACTGCGGAAAGCTATGGGGAAAAAACAGAAAGGAGTGATGGAAAAACAACGAGAACTCTTTATAAAGGGTTCTCAAAAAAATAATATTAAAAAAAATATAGCTGCTGAAATATTTTATTTAATTGCCTATTTTGCCGGATATGGTTTTAACAAATCCCATAGCGTATCCTATGCCTTTATCTCCTACCAGACTGCCTATTTAAAAACTTATTATACTGTTGAGTATATGGCATCTTTACTTACCAGTATTATGGGAAACAACGATAAGGTGGCTTTATATATAAAAGAAAGTCGGAATATGAATATTGAAATCCTACCTCCTGATATAAATCAAAGCTTGGTCAATTTTACCGTAGTAGAGGGAAAGGCTATTCGTTTTGGGTTGGCTGCTGTGAAAAATGTTGGCGAAAAGGCCATAAAAGCTATTATTGAAGAACGTAAAAGAAATTCTAATTTTATTTCGTTCCTCGATTTTTGCCAGAGAGTTGATTTAAGAACAGTGAATAAGAGAGTAATCGAAAGTTTAATAAAATGCGGTGCCTTCGATTCTATTGGTGCAAAAAGATCCCAATTACTGGCAGTTTTAGATGTAACCTTAAAAAATGGTCAAGAGTATCAAAAATCTAAGGAGAATGGACAGACTTCAATTTTCGATCTTTTTGAAAAAAATAGTTTAGATAAAAATAACGGAAATTACCAGGACAAATTACCAGATATATCAGAATTTTCTAAAAATGAACTTTTGGCTATGGAGAAAGAAATGTTAGGGTTGTATATTTCCTATCATCCCCTGAATGATTATAGGGAAAAAATAAAGAAAATTATAACTGCTACCTCAATCGAATTAGCAAATCTTTCAGATAGAAGTACAGTAGTTTTAGCCGGGATGATTAATAATATTAAAAGAAAAACTACTAAAAATGGGAGCCCAATGGCATTTATTACTTTAGAAGATTTAGAGGGTACAGTAGAAATAATTTTATTTCCTAAAGTGTACGAAAAATGTAAAGAAATAATAGAAAAGGATGAGATTATCATAATAGAAGGATATCTTGATGTGGCAGAAGGGAAGATAAAGGTTATTGCGGAGAAAATTACTTTTTTAGAAGAATACATAAAAAATAAGAAACTTACTTCCAAAGCAAGAGAGAAAAATCAGAATTTTGCCGAAGAACTTCATCTCGAGATTAACACTGAAGAAAATGAACCTAATTTTTTAAAAAAGCTAAAAAAATTATTTTACGGATATCCAGGGGAAAGTCAAATAATATTTCATTTTAAAGATAAGCATAAAACTATATTACATGCTATAGATAAAAAATATTCAGTTAATATAGATGATAAACTAATGGAAGAAATACGTAGTATTTCAGGAAATAAAAAAATATGGATAGAAAAACGTTAAAAAAATGAATATAAATATTAGAGGGTTTATTAAAAAATGTGGAAAGTTATTTATATTGCTAAAGATGTTTTATGCGCCAGAAATATAGAAAAAATACTAAAAGAAAATGGAATTGCAACCCTTTTAAACCAGTTAGAAGTGGGAAAAGATGAATTAAACGGAAATGTAGAAATATTAGTCCCTACACGCGAAACTCAAGAAGCAGTTGATTTAATTAATCAAGCATTAATTTATAATGATAATTTGTTAGATGATATGGAATAATAACATTAGCGTAGAGCGTACAGCGTTTAGCATATAGTGAGGAAAGAAGTAACCAGAACACAATTGTATTCCACATTATAGTTTAAATAAATGCTTAAATAAAATATAAAGTAGAATAATGGCAATTTTTATCTATAACTATGCTTTATTATTAGAATTAGAAACTCAATATTTATTAATTATATATTTGAATTATTTAAATGAAAACGAACTTTATTAAAATTTATTAAAAGAAATGGGTAGTATTTTTATATAAAATGGTTTATCCTATACGCTAAACGCTACCCGCTATATGCTATACGAAAAAGTGGTGCCGAAGGTCGGAGTCGA
>CAYTVM010000179.1:0-4613 GCA_964441685.1 uncultured Atribacterota bacterium
TGTCTGTGGCGAAAATACATTTTTAAGGATGGAATTACATGAGTACAGAAATTTACTACTTCTCAGGAACTGGTAATTCATTATATATTGCAAGAGAACTTCAAAAAAGAATTTCTGATTCTATCATCATACCAATGGTCAGTCTTCTAAATAAAAAAGCGATACAGACTCAGGGAAAAACTGTAGGTTTTGTATTTCCGGTACATGCTCTGACGATTCCTATAGCAGTAAAAAAATTTATTAAAAAAACTGATCTGAAGTCATCAGAATACCTATTTGCCATAGCAACACGTGATGGTAGTATATTTAGAGGTTTTAAAAAGATAGATAAATTATTAAAGAAAAAGAATAAACATCTGAATTCACATTTTATACTCAATATGTGCAACAATGAGTCTCGACACAAAGGTTATAAGATTCCCTCTGAATCCGATATACTATCATTGGAAAAAGTTGTTCAGGAAAAGTTGGATGCCATTCAGAATATCATCATCAATAAAATGACCAGCCGTGAAATAGATGTTAATTATTCTGATGGGTTTCCTTATCATCCCATCCTTAATTATTTATTAGAAAAATTGGTTCTTTTGGGAATGACAGTAGCAGAGTATATCGGTGGAGTGAACTACTTTTATATAGATACCAGGTGTAATGGCTGTGGAATTTGCGAAAAAGTCTGTTTATCCAAAAAGATAAAAATAAAGGATAATAAACCGATTTGGCAAAAAAACGTCCTCTGTTATATGTGTTTTGCCTGTCTTAATTATTGTCCTAAAAAATCAGTTCAGATCAAAGACATCCCGGGAGTTAAATCCTATACCAGGGAAAATGGAAGGTATTCACACCCTTATGCAACAGTAGAAGATATTGCTGGACAAAAATGATTTATTAACTTTATGATATGAAATTTATTTATAAAATATGCAGCATTTGCGCCCCATTTTATTATTAAACAGACCATACCTTTCTGCCAATATCGGTTTAGAAAAGATAACCAGGAGGATATTTATTTTGAATACGGAAATTTATTATTTTTCGGGAACAGGAAATTCCCTGGCGGTAGCCAGAGACATCGCGGAAAAAACCAATGGGAAATTAATATCTATTTCGGCTGCCATAAATAAAAAGAGCATAAAAACAGAGGCAGATAGTATTGGGATCGTATTCCCGGCTTATATGGCTCAGCTCTACGGTGTACCCCTGATAGTAGAAAGATTTATAAAAAAACTGGAAGATATTGGCTCGAAATATATTTTTGCTGTTTGTACATGTGGAGGCCTTGAGAATTTTAACGGACTTCCGGCTTTAAAAAAATTAGGTAAAATCATTAAATCAAAGGGCGGCAAACTTTCGGCGGAATTTTCTATAAAACTTCCCATGAACACCTTAGATTACAGTCATATTCCGGTACCTGTGAGCCAAAATCGGGAAGCCATGTTCAAAAACTGTAAGTATAAAATTGAGATTATTTGCCAATGCGTAACCAACAAGGGAAAAAACAGATACAGGATTATTAAATCATTGTTGAATTGTCTGATGACTCCCGCGTATCTAATGTTACAAAAAATATATTTAAAAGAACTAAAGAAATCTTCCAAAGAACTGGAAGATACAAATCTAAAATATTATGAATTGATGCCATTGACCGATAAAAGTATTTACACTGATGAAAGATGTAATGGCTGTGCCATTTGCGCAAAGGTTTGTCCTGTCCAAAATATAAAAATGGTTGAAGATAAGCCAGTTTGGCAACATCATTGTGAGATGTGTCTTGCCTGTGTCGAATGGTGTCCAAAAAAGGCGATTCATCACTGGTGTAGAGTTGAGGGAAAAGATTACCACCACCCCGAGGTGAAAATTTCAGATATGATGATGTGTAGTGTGACAGGGCACGGTTGTACCAGCTCAATAATTCGGTAACTTTTTCTAGTTTTTTCTAGGGGGTTATATATGAAAGTCAGTAAGGTCATCAAAAGAATTGAAAATGAAGAAAAAAACTGATCAATCAAGACTGAGCCCATAAACATGACAGGTATTAGAGACTTGATTTTTTAAAAGACAAATGCTAAAAAAAAGCGTAAAAAAGAACACAAGAAGTAGAGAAGTCAATATTGATTTATAGAATTACGATTTAGGTTATATTATATTGAAAGAGGTGATTTATGAAAGCGGTTCGTCTTACCAAAATAGGAAAACCTTTACAGTTACAAGAAGTATCTCTCCCCCATCCAGGTGAAAGAGATGTACTGGTACGCGTCAAGGCAGCTGGTATCTGTCACTCAGATGTTCATTATCGAGCTGGGGTATCTCCTGTTGGTCCACTGCCACAAACATTAGGACATGAAATTGCCGGTATTGTGGAAGAAATCGGATCACAGGTTATTGCTCCAAAAATTGGTGATAGGGTATGTATTCACTATCAATTAAGTTGTGGTGATTGCTACTTTTGTACAAGCGGAAATGAGCAATTCTGCAAACATGGTATGATGATTGGTAAACACTGTGATGGTGGTTATGCTGAATACATAGCTGTACCAGCCCGAAATGCCATCTTGTTACCTGATGAGATTCCTTTTGAACAAGGAGCAGTTCTTATGTGTTCCTCTGCAACCTCCTTTCACGCCTTTAGAAAAGCAAGGCTAAAAGCTGGTGAAACAGTCGCCATCTTTGGTGCTGGTGGCCTGGGCATATCAGCGATTCAACTGGCAAGGATATTTGGTGCTCTTGAAGTTTATAGTGTGGATATTAATAAAGATAAGTTAAAATTAGCTGAGAAATTCGGAGCCATTCCGATAAATGCAACAGAAGAAGATCCAGTTGCTAGTATTTATAGGCAAACCAAAAAGAGGGGTGTCGATGTTGCTCTGGAAGTCATAGGACTTCCACAGACCATGAGACAAGCTGTTCAATCCCTGGCGGTATTTGGACGTGCTGGCTTAGTAGGTATCACTGATCAATCGTTTGAGATTCATTCCTATCAAGAACTTCTGGGTAAAGAGACTGAGGTGATTGGTTGCTCTGATCATTTGTTACAGGAATTGCCTTTACTCATCGAATTTGCAAGAAGAAAAAAGCTGGATTTATCACATGTCATAAAAGATAAAATTCCTTTAGAAGCGGGCCTTATCAATGAGGTGATGGACAAAATGGAAAGATTTAGCAGCGAAGTACGTACTGTGATCTGCCCATGAGAATGGTCAATGGGGGCAGGTCTTGAAATATAAGTTTTTCACTCTACCTCATAAAACAGGTGAAGAATGCAACTAGTTATTTTTGACAATCTATAAGTCCGGGCAGCTTCCCAATCAGTTGGGCGAGTTTTTATCTAAGGTAAGACAGTACCCCCTAGACAAGGCAGCTTGCAAGGTTAACAGGATTAGCGGTGTATCAGGCTATTAAAGCCTAAAGCAGAGAATCTTCCCTATTTGCAAGAAATGAAAATAAGAAAAAGAAAGTAAGGAATATGAATCTAAAAGATAATTTTCATACCTATGCAATTATTACAATCATCTTTTGGTCTTTGGCATATGTGCTCACACGGTTGACAATACAATATTTTACAGCTTTTTCTTTAGGATTTCTCAGGTATTTTGTGGCATCTTGTACTTTAATCATTGTGGCACTTTTGACAAAAATGGATCCACCACATAAGTCTGATCTTCCCTGGTTCATCGCCTCCGGAACAATTGGTTTTTTCTTTTACATTATTGTCTTTAATAAAGGTGTAGAAACTGTTACCTCTTCTACCGGTGGTGTTATTATTGCCACTGTTCCGGTTATTACAGCATTATTGGCCCGCGTTATTTTCAAGGAAAGACTCCGTGTTTTTCAATGGGGCGCTATCGCTATCGAATTTATCGGGGTTCTTGTATTAACAATGATGAATGGAATATTTTCAATAAATACCGGATTGTTCTGGTTATTTCTAGCAGTTCTGGCATTGAGCGTTTATAATCTGTTTCAACGTAAACTTACAAAGACTTATACCGCATTACAAAGTTGCTCATTCAGTATTTTCTTTGGCACTATATTGCTTGCAATATTTCTTCCAACTTCGATAAAAGAAGTGTCGCATGCTCCGAGTATACAATTATTCTATATCATATTCTTGGGAGTATTTTCTAGTGCAATTGCTTATGTTGCATGGTCAAAAGCATTTTCTATGGCAACCAAAACATCACAAGTTAGTAATTATATGTTTGTTACGCCTTTTTTAACGAGTGTTTTGGGCTTCTTAATTATAAAAGAAGTTCCGGACTTGGCAACAATTATTGGCGGAACAATCATACTATTTGGCGTCTTTCTTTTTAATTTTGGAGAGAAAATATATGAGCGCATTTATAATAAAAATATAAAGAAGAGGAAAGGGGTCTATAATTGAAAAAAACATTTCAAAGCTATAATTTCATAACTATAGAATAATCTAAAAACATCAGGATAGTCAAATAACTTTCTTTATGCCAAAATAAAATATATGGCAGGAGGAACATTTGTGGCTTCCGGGGTCTGTCAAAAGATTTAGTCTTTGTGACTCGATCTGTAAAAAGAACGAGGGACGGTTCTCCGTTCCTATTTACTATCTTGAAACCCTTATTATATAAGGCTTTCAAGAG
>CAYTVM010000180.1:0-1976 GCA_964441685.1 uncultured Atribacterota bacterium
AAAGTCAACTATTTTTACCCCATTTTTTTCCAGCAATGGTCTTAGCCATCCTGAAGAAATACCTGCTTTCCCCTTCATAGCTTTAAAAAGGTGAATAAACTCTTCTAAAAAACCAGGGTTAATTTCTTCAATTATCTTGTGATTTTCCTTAGTAAGACTCCATAAAAAATCTATAGTGCTAAAACCGGCAATCCTCTCATTTCGAAGGGAAATAAAGTTATTGAATACTTTTATCGCTTCCAATGCGGCAGCATATCCTAATTTATGTAAAACTTCTTCTCCTTCTCTATGTTTCCACTCTAAAGCCTTGGAAAATTCAAAGAGTTTTTGCCTTACTTCTTTTAAATCATTATTTTCTTTTAAAATTTTAAAAATATCTGGATTTTCCCTCCAGAGTTTTCCAATCAATTTATTTTTCATTTTACTCTTTTTCCTCCCTCCATAAAATAGTTTATGTTTTCCTAATTCTTGAGTAAAACTAACAATAATTTAAAAAATAGCATTAATAAAATAGAATATATTTCCCCAAAATTTATTCTAATTGAGATAAAGATTATAAATTCACCATTTTTCTTTTTACTCCTACTGCAGTTATTAAAGCATCTATCAAATTCAAAAGTGCGATAAAAGAATAAATAAAAGAATTAAGATTACTCTTGGCAAATATACTTGCACCAACCAAATAAGTAGCTATTCTTAGATTTACAATATATATAAAATCTGCCTTCAATATTTCTTCTGCTAATTTATTAAAATATTCTCGAGAAATATTCTCTATGATATTTTGAATATTATTAATATCATTACTGAAAACTTCATATAGAATACTTTTCCCACCATTAGCTAGCTGTTTCTATAGTTTTTTAGGCGACTGACAGAATTTAGTTTATTTTAATCCTATTCTGCAAGTTTTTTTGTAAAGCAAGATAACCTTTATAGTCAAATAAATCAGCAAATCTTACAATGGTAAACTCGCTAACTCCTAGTACTATCTCTAAATTATCGGCAGTAAAAAAGGCAGCCTTATCGGAATGTTTCAACAAATACGTAGCAATTAATTTTTGACTTTTACTGAATTTTTTAATTATCTTTTATATGTGAGGTTTAATTAATATAATTTATCTCTTTTTTAGAATTTAATTTATATCCCCGCAATTTTCAATTAATAAACAGGGATGAAATGCAAAAATTGAACAATATATTTATTAATGTAATATCCCTTTCTCTTATATATTATTCTACATAAATTTTAAAAATCCTTCTTTTTTTAAAAAATTTAATACTATTTATTTATTTTTTAGAGTATGCAATAAAATAGGGGTAGATATATTTTAAAAACATATCTACCCCTCTAGTTTTTTTACTATTTAGATTAGGGATTCATTTATTTTTTATTTTAATGCGCTCTTGTCTTTAAACAATTTTTTTATCTTATTTTCTGCTCCACTATTCTTAATACTTTTTCTTTCTGTCCTTTTTCTTTTAATAATATTTCTTTTATGGAAGAGGAAAGTTCTGTTCTTGCTTTCTCGTCTTTAATCATTCTCAAATTTATCTTTACATTTAATATAGCACTCTCCAATGCTGCTTCTGCCATTAATGCTGCAACTCCGGCATCACTTATTACATTAATATTGCCCTTCTCTGCAGTCTCTTGGGAAAGAATCATGACATCCAAACATTTGTAAGCTACTCTAAGGGGCACTTTAGCTGCCTCAATTAGTGATTCTTGTACTTTCTCTGCTCTTACTTTTTTATCGTCTTCGGTTTCCTTGGGCATCTTGTAAGTTGCCATAAAATCGTTAAAAACTTTAACATCCTCTTCTATTAATCGACTTAATTCATATCGCAATTTTTCCGAAGAACTAATAATTTCATTAAAATCTTCTTCCACGCCTTCGTATTTCTTTTTACCAATAGTTAAATTACCTACCATCGAAATTAAAGCTGCTCCCAATGCTCCGACTAATGCAGCG
>CAYTVM010000180.1:1986-4593 GCA_964441685.1 uncultured Atribacterota bacterium
TCCCTCCGCCAGGAGTTGGTGAATTAGAAGCTAATTCATCTAAAAAATTACTGACTTTTTTATCAATTAACATTAATTTATCTCCTTTAATAGTAGTATCGAGTATCGCGTATATAGTATATAGCAAAGAAATAGAAATCAGAAATCAATATATATCGCATAGGGTTTATGTTTTACTAACAACTAATTTATTATAAGCTAACCGCTATTCGCTATACTTTTTACACAATACTCATCACGCATAACGAAATACGATATGTCCTTTATTTTATTAAATCAGGATTTTCATTTTTTATATAATCTATTAATTTATTTACATCAACTGTATCAACCAATATCTTTCTACCCTTCCATCCCCTCATGAAATATACTAAAGATTTTTCTGTTCCTTCTCTGATATCTATGGAGTTCATTTCTTTAAAATTTAACCTATCTTTTCTTTTCATTAAAAATAATGTCGTCGTAATGATTAATATCCCTTTCTTATCAATAATTATTTCAGTTTTATTAGACACAACCAATATAAAGAAAAAACCTAAAACCAGTAAAATGGTTTGGCGACTGATAACTCCCCATATTATTATGATCATTCCCACCATTAAAGAAGAATATTCCAACCATTTCTTGGTTTCTTTGGGATTATAAGTTTTAATCATTTTAATCTCCTTTAAGTAAAATTTAATTCCCCTATTTTACCATTTGACCAATTAATCTAATTAAATGATTAGTCAACGACAATTTATACAATATTATTAATCTTCTTTAAATCCTTAACTAGCAGGGGAATTACTTTAAACAGATCTCCTAAATCAATTCTCCCGAATATTTTTCTTTAATTTTTAACCTTCTTCTACCGCATTTTCATTAAAAGGACTAATAATTGATGGCACTCCTTCCCTTTTTTAAGGTATGAGTTTCAGGATCAATCATTACCTCACTCATCTCCGGAACTTATTTAATACAAGCTACCATCTTCATCGACATCAGCCTTTCATAATATTCTTAAAATTTCTATCATTGTTTTTAAATAATATTGCTTAGTTATCATTCACTCTTTTTCTTGCTCTTTAAATAAGCATCAATAAAACAATTTATTTCACCATCCATAATCGCTTGTAAATTTCCACTTTCTACTTCTGTTCGGTGGTCTTTTACCATCTGATAGGGATGAAATACATAAGAACGTATTTGGCTTCCCCAAGCAATGTCTCTTTTTTTCCCTCTAATCTCTTTTAAATCTTCCGCCTTTCCCTCTTGATAATGATCAAATAACCTTGCACGTAAAATATTCATTGCAGTCATTTTATTACTATATTGAGATCTTTCATTTTGACATTGCACTACAATATTGGTTGGCAAATGAGTTATCCTTACAGCAGAATCAGTAGTATTCACATGCTGACCACCTGCACCTGTAGCTCGATAAGTATCTATCCTTAAATCTGATTCCTTAATCTCAATCTCTACTTCTTGATCGATTTCAGGGATAACTTCTACTGAGGCAAAAGAGGTATGCCTTCTCCTATTGGCATCAAATGGAGAAATTCTAACCAAACGATGTATTCCTTTTTCGGCTTTTATATATCCAAAAGCATAGTCTCCACTAACTGTAAAAGTAACATTCTTTATTCCGGCTTCATCGCCTGGTGATATTTCAACTATTTTAGATATATATCCGTTTTTTTCTGCCCACCTTAAATACATGCGTAGCAAGATTTCTACCCAATCTTGAGATTCTGTACCACCAGCACCTGACCGAATAGTCACTATAGCATTATTGGTATCATATTTGCTATTAAGTAAAACAATTAATTCTTTTCTTTCAATATCTTTTTCTAGAACCTTAACTTTTTGTTCTATCTCTTCCCAAATGTCTTTTCTATCTTCTTCCAGGTTGAGCTCTAAGAGTATCACTAATTCTTCTAAGTTATTTTTTAATTCATTAAATTCATCTATGGTATTTTTTAGTTCCTTAACTTTTCTTGTAATTTCCTGGGCATTTTCTTGATTAGACCAGAAAGATTCTTTGGATATTTCTTTTTCTAATTTTTTTACTTCACTTTCTTTTACAGATAAGTCAAAGATAAGTCCCCATTTCGTCAATTTTTTTATGAAGTTGTTTCAGCTTATTTTGCAATTCCTCTATCATTTTATCCACCTTTCTCCCTATTTCCATTTTTTTTAGTTTTAATTTTTAATCCCGTTAAAATTTTCTCACTTTTATTACTTAAAATAAAATTAGATTACTTCGCAATTTAAAATTTTGATAAGTAATTTAATTTATAATTTTTCCATAAAGCGAAATAATCATCAAAGGAGTTTTAAATAATTATATTATATATTTTTTCCACAACAATGTTTATACTTTAAACCACTGCCACAAGGACAAGGGTCATTTCTCCCTATCTTTTTTTTCTTTTCTTCTTCTACCTTTCCCAATCCTTCCTTTTTATTAAAAGGTGATTTTTTTATTTGATTATTAATCATAGGAGTAGAATCTTCTCTTCTTGCCCGATTAATTCCTTGAGATTCTTCTTTTTTAAGCCTGACTTTATAAATAAATTTTACTACTTCTTCTTTTATACTGTTGACCATATCTTGAAACAT
>CAYTVM010000181.1:0-4588 GCA_964441685.1 uncultured Atribacterota bacterium
TCTGTAGAAAAGTTAGCTTATGAAATATTTAATTTAATGAAAAAAAATGATATCGATTTATTATTAGATTTGCATGAATCGATAGAGTTTTATAAGAAGAACCCAAAAAATTATGGGCAAACTTTGGTGATTGATTCCGATGATGACTATTTACGCTCGCTTAGTTCTTTTATTGTTGAAGAAATGAATAAGGATATTGTTGAAGATAGCAATAAATATCAGGTTTTACTGGATCCGATCAAGGGCTGCACTGCTTATAGTGCTTATTATCAGCTTGGCGTTCCGGCTTTGACTTTTGAAACTTGCCGGAAATTGCCCTTATCTTTTCGAATAAATGAGCATATAAAATTTTTAAAAATAATTTTATATAAATGGAATATGCTCCCGACTGAGAGTTAATTCTACTACACGATGTAGAATCCGTATGTCATGTAAATGAGACAGATACAGGGGCAGAGCCTTGTAAGCCTTATAAAAAAGGGGCTAAATTTTAGCCCCTTTTAGTTATTTATTGTTTTAATTATCAGAGTAAATCCTTAGTCATCCTGGTTGGTATTATCGGTTTCAGTTGACTCCTCTAAAACAGTCTCTTCCGAAGTTACTTGTTCTGTGGAATCTGAAGTTTTGTCTTCTTCTGCAGAGGCTTTTAACGATTCAATTTCCGCATCAAAATCATAATTGTAAACAATAACAGCTTCTTCTTTTAGTTTTGAGATAAATGTTGATATGGCTTCGTTTTCTCTTTGGCTCTTCAGAATATTCATTACTTTTTCTTTTGCTTCTTCAAAGGTAGGAGAGTATTCTTCTTTCTTTTCCTCACATTTAATAATATGATATCCAAATTGTGTTTGAACTACTCCGCTAATTTCACCTGGCTCCAAAGAGAAGGCAGCATCTTCAAATTCCTTTACCATTTGGCCTCTGGCAAAAAATCCCAGGTCTCCGCCATTTGAAGCAGAAGAGTCTGTAGACTTTTCTTTGGCTAATTCGGAAAAATCGGTAATACCTTCTTTGAGTTGCAGAAGAAGCTTATTTGCTTCTTCCTGAGTTTCTACTAATATATGACGGGCGTGAACTTGCTCGGGCTCAAAGAAACTTGTCTGATTTTCATTGTAATAGTTTAATAATTCATCATCGGTGATATTTACTTGGCTCTTGATTTCTTCCAATACTTTATTTAGCATTAATTGTCTTTTTATATCGTCTTTAAGTTGAGTAAGGGTAAGATTATTTGTCTTGAGAGCAGCATCAAACTCTTCAGGAGAAGAGAAATTATCTTTAATCTTGTTTATTTCTAAATTAATTTCATCACTTGAAATCTTAACTTTTTCTTTTTGAGCTTGCTGATATAAAAGTTCATAATCAATTAATTGAACCAATATGTTTTTTTTAAAAGACACAATTGTCGCTTGGTCTAAACGGGAAAGGGTAGCATTATCATATTGGGAAATAGCCTTTAAAAAGGCACTTTGCAGCTGGTCAGAAGTAATGCCCGATTCGTTTACTTCGGCAATATAGTAGGTTTGTCTCTTGCCGCCAGAGGAATTGTATTGGCCTAAACCATAAAAAACAGATACAACAAAAGCAGCAATGACTACAGTTAATATAATTTTCACATGTTTTCTTATCATTCGTAACATAGCCTATCTAAAATCTCCTTTTAATTTAATTGTGTAGCTTTATTAGTTACAACCACTCATAATATGGTTGATTGTATATAATATAATATTGTAGGCAAGTTTTGTCAAATTATTAATTATAGTATCGAGTATATAGTATCGAGTATCGAGTTAGGAAAACGAAAGAAAAGATAGAAAAAATAGCATTCTTCTTTCTATCTAACTACCCTATTAAAGTTTAGAGTAACATTTGTATCGTGTATTCCATACTGTATAAAGTGAAAAAAGGTTCTGAAGAAAAATAAGAAACAAAATGAGTAATTTTTTTAAATAAAAAGATTACTTAAAAATACTTTTTTAAAAGTGCTTTAGAAAAAGCCTTGACATAAGACCTAGTTAATATAATAATATTAAAGTTTTGTATAATCAATTGATGTGTTGAGAATTTCTTGATAAATTTATAGTTGTATTATATAATATGGAAGATAATTATTTAAATAGTTTAATGATTTAAACTTTATATTTATAATCAAATTTAAAGAACAGAATGATATTATTACAATTTCGCCCATAACACTATCATTTTGTTAACAATAATATATACGAGATGGGAGGTGTGTAAATATGGCCAAAATAAAAGTAAAAGATAATGAAGAAATGGATCACGCCCTTCGAAGGTTTAAAAAGGAATGTCAGAAGAGCGGAATAATATCTGATCTTCGGCGTCATGAATTTTATGAGAAACCAAGCGTACGAAGGAAAAAGAAAGCGCTTGCTGCTCAGAGGAAACTGAAAAAAAGAGGTAAATTTTAAATGTCAAAACAGATATCGTTAGAAGAAGTTATTTTTAATGATATGAAAGAGGCATTAAAGGGAAAAGAAAAATTAAAATTATCAACTTTAAGAATGATCCGAGCAGCAATAAAAAATGCTGAAATATCAAAAAAAGATAAATTAACTAAAGATGAGGTTATTGGGATAATAACCAATTATTTAAAAAAGTTAGAAGATTCTTTAGATCTTTTTATTAAAGGTCAAAGACCAGAGCTTGCTGATAAGGCAAAAAAAGAAATTAAAATAATAAAAGAATATCTTCCCGAGCAATTATCTGAGGAAGAAATAAGAATAATAGTAAAAGAAACCATGATCAAATTTAACTTTAAAGGTCTCCAGAATATCGGTCCAGCTATGAAAGAAATCGTACCCCAATTAAAGGGGAAAGCAGACGGGAAATTAGTTAATAAAATGGTACGGGACTTACTGGATAGTGCAAAAAATTAATGTTAAGAAGAAAGACTCAGACTTTTGTTTGACAAGATATTTTGAGTCTTTCTTCGTTTTTGAATGACTAAAGTATTAAAAATAAATACTTTGGGGTGTAAATTATTTGATAATAAAATGGAATTTAAATAAAAGATACGAGATATTTCTTGTCATGATAATTATATTTGTATTTTTTAGTTTAATTTCTCTAAACACTTTCGCCAACGAAAAAGATACAGTATATTTAATCTCTATTAAAGGGACAATTGACCTAGGCCTATCTTCTTATGTAAATCGGGCTTTAGAGGAAGCAGTATCAAATAAAGCGGATGCAATTATTTTAGAAATTGATACCTTCGGAGGAAGAGTTGATGCTGCCACAAAGATAAGAGATAAAGTAATGGACTTGACTATACCGAATGTAGCTTATGTTAAAAATAGGGCATGGTCAGCCGGAGCTCTGATCGCTCTATCGGCAGAACATATTTTAATGGATAGAAGTGCTAGTATCGGAGCAGCAGAACCAAGACCGGCAGATGATAAAAATATTTCGGCTTTAAAAGCTGAATTTACTTCTACTGCTTTAAGCAGGGGACGTTCAGAAAAGATAGCAGCTGCTATGGTTGACAAAGACATAGAGATTGTAGATATAATAGAAAAAGATAAAATATTAACTTTAAATTCTGCACAAGCTGTAAAATTAAATTTTATTGACGGTAATGCTTCAAATATTGAAGAAGTTTTAAATTTTTTAAAACTGAAAAATGATAAAATAGTATATATTTATCCTAATTGGGCAGAGAATGTAAGTCGATTTATTACTAACCCCGTAGTAAGCCCTCTATTATTGTCTATAGGTTTTTTAGGACTTATCGTTGAATTTTGGACCTTAGGCTGGGGAATTGCAGGTTCAATAGGGATAATCTCTCTGTCTTTATTTTTTGGGGGGCATATCATTGTTGGTCTAGCCGGGTTTGAAACCATTATCTTATTTATGATCGGTCTTCTTTTGATTTTAGCAGAAATATTTATTATTCCCGGATTCGGTCTGGCTGGAATAGGTGGCATTGCAGCTATTTTAGCCAGTATATTTCTTACTTTTGGAAATATTATCCAGGCGACTTATTCTATCTTAATTGCCCTAGGTTTATCCATCATAGGGTTTTTCTTGTTAATTAAATATATTCCTTCTACTCGAACCTGGAAAAAGTTTGTACTTTCTACTGAGCAAAAAGGGGAATTGGGATATACAGTAGGCACAAGAGATTTAAAGCGGTTAAACGGCAAAAAAGGTATAGCCATTTCACCTTTACGTCCGTCTGGTATAGCAGAGGTTAATGGCAAAAAAATAAATGTACTTACCCGGGGAGAATATGTTGATGCCAATACTAAAATTAAAATAATAAGTGTTGAAGGTAATAAGATCGTAGTGGAAGCAATTGATGCTTCTTGATAGTTTATTATTTTTGAATAAGGAGGTAATAAAATGTTTGAATTATTAATTCCATTAATTCCAATTATTGTCGTTATTCTTGTCATCTATATTTTCTTTCAATTTATACCAGTAGGATTATGGATTTCCGCTATAGCGGCAGGAGTAAAGGTGGGGATTTTTACTTTAGTGGGCATGAGACTTAGAAGAGTTCCTCCCCATCAGATTGTTAATGCTTTAATAAAGGCCACTAAAGCTGGTTTGACCATTTCTA
>CAYTVM010000182.1:0-4576 GCA_964441685.1 uncultured Atribacterota bacterium
CCGACATAATGAGAAAATCACTTCGTCTCAGTTCCTTTTCTGAGGGAGAGGATTAAGGAGTGAGGAAACAACAAGCGTAATAACTATACGCTAAACGCTGTACGCTATACGCTAGGTATATGTTAACGACTAAATTTATGAACTAACGAACTAACTAAATTGTTTTAAGGTTACAAGGAGACTAAATATAAGTGGAAGATTTAAAAACAAAAGTTATAGAAAGTGTAGAATTTATTAACCAAAAAAGTAAAATAAAACCAAAAATTGCTATTATATTAGGAACGGGATTGGGAAGACTGGCAGAAGATATTGAAGAAAAGGAAATTATTTCTTATAGTGAGATTCCTAATTTTCCCATATCTACAGTTCAAAGCCATGATGGTAATCTCATTTTAGGGAAGTTGGGAAACAAAGAAGTGGTGGCTATGCAAGGTAGATTTCATTATTATGAAGGTTATAGCTTACAAGAGGTTACTTTTCCGGTAAGGGTAATGAAAAAATTAGGGGCAGATACAATTATTATTTCTAATGCTGCAGGCGGGATGAATCGTTTCTTTAAGAGAGGGGATTTAATGCTGATTACCGATCATATAAATCTATTTGGAGATAATCCTTTAATTGGTCCCAATGATGAAGAATTAGGACCAAGATTTCCAGATATGTCCGAAGCATATAGTCAAAATCTTATCGAATTAGCTAGAAAAGTAGCTTTAAAAGAAAAAATAAGAATACAAGAAGGAGTATACGTGGGCCTAATCGGCCCTACCTTAGAAACTCCTGCTGAATATAGGTTTTTAATAAGTATTGGCGCAGATGCAGTTGGTATGTCCACAGTACCGGAAGTTATAGTAGCTAATCATATGGGAATGAAAGTATTGGGAATTTCCTGTATTACCGATTTAGCTATCGATGGAGTAATAATAAAAACTAGTGTAGAGGAAATTCTTAAAATTGCTTCGGGTTCCGAACCGATTATGACTAAATTAATTAAGAAGGTAATTAAAAAAATTGATTAATGATGGTTTGAGAATAGCTCTTATTTCCATGTTACCCATTGCTGAGTTAAGAGGAGCTATTCCGATAGCCCTTACAATTTATAAAATGCCTGTTTTTTGGGCATATATCTTTGCAGTTTTGGGGAACATAGTACCGGCAATTTTCTTATTGTTATTTTTGAAACCTTTTTCTGAATATTTGCGCCAGTGGTATTGTTTTGATATATTTTTTGAATGGCTTTTTGAACGAACACGTCGAAATACCGAGAAAATATTCGAGAAATATGGCGCTTTATTTTTATTATTTTTTGTAGCTATTCCTCTACCAATAACAGGAGCTTGGACCGGTTCAGCTGCTGCATTTGTCTTTGGTATAAGATTTTGGTATGCTTTTCCTGCAATATTAGGAGGAGTGTTAATAGCGGGAATAATTGTTACCTTAACCAGTTTGGGGATGATTAGTTTTATATGAAAATTGTATTTCGTATATCGCGAGAAAGATAGGAGACAGAATAAAATCGTATCCGTATGGCATAAAGGGTTCAATTTACCGGGTAACTTGCAAATTGGATGACTAAGTAACTAATTAACTATTAGAGAGAAGGAAAGATGAAAACCATTGAATGGAAAGAAGGGAAAGTATTTCTTATTAATCAGAGAGAACTTCCTTTAAAATATGAAATAATTAATTGTTCTACCTATCAGGAAGTTGCAGAAGCTATTAAGAAGATGAAAATAAGAGGTGCTCCAGCTATTGGAGTGGCTGCCGCTTTTGGCATTGCTTTAGCAGCATATTCTTCAAAAGCAGGTACTATTGGAGAATTTATCCAAGATATGGAAAAAGCTAAAAACTGCCTGATTCTTACTCGACCCACTGCAGTTAATCTGTTTTGGGCTTTAGAGAGAATGATGAATTTAATTGATATAAAAAAAGATGTTGATTTATTTAAATTAAAAGATATAATCTTACAGGAAGCCAAAAATATTGCTGGGGAAGACATAAAAATTAATAAGTCAATGGGTAAATATGGGTCTTCATTAATCAAAGATGATGACAGCATTCTTACTCACTGCAATACCGGGGCTCTGGCAACTGTAGATTATGGTACTGCTTTAGGAGTGATTCGGACTGCTTTTAGAGAGGGCAAGAAATTACATGTCTATGTCGATGAAACCAGGCCAGCATTACAGGGGGCGAGGTTAACTACCTGGGAATTAATTCATGAGAAAATTCCTTTTACGTTAATTACCGATAATATGGCCGGATTTTTGATGTATCAAAAAAAGATAAATGTAATTATAGTCGGAGCAGATCGTATTGCTCGAAACGGTGATGTAGTAAATAAAATTGGAACTTATTCTTTATCTGTTTTAGCCCGAGAAAATAAAATTCCTTTTTATGTTGCTGCTCCGATATCTACTATTGATATGTCGCTAAAATCAGGGAAGGAAATTCCCATTGAAGTGAGAGACTCTAAAGAAGTGACTCATATATTGGGAAAGCAAATAGCACCTACAGGAACAAAAGTATTTAATCCGGCTTTTGACCTTACCCCGAATGGCTATGTAGAAGCAATTATAACTGAAAAAGGGATTATCCGAAAACCTTTTAAAGAAAATATTAAATCAGTATTTAGTCGTTAGTATTTAGTATATAGTCAAGAATAGCATAGAGCGTATAGCGGATAGCGTTTAGGTACGGGTGGAATATTCGGGAAGGAAGAATACAAATTCAAAAAATGCAAAATTAATCTACTAATCTTTTATAACTTACAAATTATTATTTATTATGACTATATTTTTATTTACTAAATACTAAATACTATATGCTACATACTATATAGAGGAGGAAAAAATTGGATCCAGAAAAACTTATTATTTCCGGCGGGAAAAGATTGCATGGTGTGGTAAAAATTGATGGGGCGAAAAATTCAGCTTTATCTATAATGGCGGCCACCTTATTAACTAAAGATAATTGTGTTTTAAGAAATATCCCTCGACTTACCGATATTGATACTATGGCTGCAGTTATAAGGAAATTAGGAGTAAAAGTAGAATGGAAAGAAGATAATAGCCTTTACATTGATCCTGATAGTTTTAATAATTATGAGGCGCCTTATGAATTGGTTAAAATGATGAGAGGTTCTATTTTAGTGATGGGACCTCTTCTGGCTCGTTTAAAAAGAGCAAAGATATCTTTGCCCGGAGGTTGTGCTATTGGTGCTCGTCCGGTTGATTATCATTTAAAAGGATTTGAGGCTTTAGGTGCTCAAGTTGAAGTGGAAAAAGGTTATATTGAAGCGAAAGTTCACACATTAAAAGGAACTGAAATATATTTAGATTTTCCCAGTTTAGGAGCGACTGAAAATATAATGATGGCTGCCTGTTTGGCGGAAGGTATCACTTCGATTGAAAATGCTGCCAAAGATCCTGAAGTAGTAGAATTAGGACGTTTCTTAAATGAAATGGGAGCTAAGATTAAAGGATTGGGAACTGATCTAATAAAAATAGAAGGAGTAAAAAAATTACATGGAATTGATTATACTATAATTCCTGATCGCATTGAAGCAGGTACCTATATGATAGCGGCTGCCATCACGGGTGGCGATGTTGTAATAGAAAAGGCCGATCCACTATTATTAAAACCACTAATAGTGAAGTTGGAAGAGGCAGGGGTACAAATTGAGCTAGAAAAGGATTTGATTAAAGTAATAAGGCCAGAAATAGTGAAAGCAGTGGATATTAAAACTTTGCCTTTCCCCGGATTTCCCACCGATATGCAACCCCAATTTATGGCTTTATCCTGTATAGCAAAAGGCACTAGTGTTATTACCGAGACTGTATTTGAGAAAAGATTCGCTCACATCGGTGATTTGATAAGGATGGGAGCAGATATTAAAGTAGAAGGGCACAGTGCTATTATTAAAGGAGTAAAGAAGTTAAGTGCTGCCCCAGTAATGGCTTCAGATTTAAGAGGTGGGGCTGCTTTAGTATTAGCAGGTTTGGTTGCAGAAGGGATCACTGAGTTAAGCAGAACGTATCATTTAGACAGAGGATATGTAAAGTTAGAGGAAAAATTAACTTCCCTTGGAGCAGATATTAAGAGAGTGAAAGAGTAAATTAGTCGTTAGTATATAGTAAAGAAGAAAGAATAAAAAAGTTCAAATTGAAACCAGTTTAGCAGTTATTTTAGCAACTCGGTGTATCGTTTTAAATTAATATGAAATACAATTTTAGGTTTTGTTCTTTTTTTACTAAATACTAAATACTAAATACTATATACTATATACTTATTTATATAGGAGGAGAAATAAACATGCTAGGAATGGATAGAAGTCTGGGTATAGATTTGGGTACCGTAAGTGTTTTAATCTATCAGAAGGGTAAAGGAATTGTTCTTCAAGAACCTTCAGTAGTTTCCATTTTAAGGGATAGCGGAAAAGTTTTAGCTGTGGGAGAAGAAGCTAAGCAAATGTTAGGGAAGACACCCGGGAACATAATTGCTATTCAACCCATGAAGAGCGGGGTTATCGCCGATTATGAGATAACAGAAAAGATGCTGAGTTATTTTATCAGAAAAG
>CAYTVM010000183.1:0-2572 GCA_964441685.1 uncultured Atribacterota bacterium
TCATTCTCTATTTGCAAAATATCATCCTTAACGCAATTAGGAGTAACGCTACTCCGAATATCTTTCCCAATACTACGTTCGATAAACCCGTTGCAATCTTTGCACCGAATAAACTACCGAAAAAGAAACCCAAAGCGATAAGGGCGGCTATTTTCAAATCCACATCACCTTGTTTGTAATACGTCCATGCAGCGAGGATTCCAATCGGAGGAACCAGCAAAGCCAGTGTTGTTCCCTGGGCTAGATGTTGGGAAAGCCCAAACAAAAAAACCAAGGCAGGCACAATAATTACTCCACCACCAATCCCAATTAGTCCACTTAGGGCGCCGGCCATTAATCCTAAAAACAAATAAAATAGGATACTGCTCATATCTATCTTCTCCTTCCTAGAAAATGGTGTATAACTACTAATTCTTTAGCTGTTTTATTTCTTTTAGTATATCATCCATAACATCGAGATCTTTTTTATTAAAAATTTCATGAAATATTCTGGTTTTTAATTCTACCGGTAATAGTTCAATACTCTTGGTCATTGAATGATCATATTTAGCTTGGGGATATTTTTTTAATAATTCTTTTAATTTTTTTATTTCTAAAATATAAAATAATATCCGTGAAAACCATGCAACTGTTTAATCCATATAAATAAATCACTAAATCAAAATTATAAAATAATTTATGTATCATTCCAGCCATATATCCAACAAAGACTATAAATAAAAACATAATACTTTTACCGGTATTTTCTCTTGAAGTATATGATTTATATATGGAAAATGGCCAAGCTGCCCCAAAACAGATTAACATGATGGCTTCAAATATGCTCATATATTGTTCCTTTTCTTTTTTTAGATTTTTTTATAAAGAGTAAATTTTATTTTATATCTTATCATTAATTAACTTCCTATTGTTTATATCATTTTAAGCAATTTTTCTTTTTGATTTAATGCCGGCTTTTCTAAAACTAGATTTAATAAACTATTTAAAATATTCTTTATTTCTTTTCCCTCTTTATGCCCTAATTCAATGAGGTCTTTACCCTTTACAGTTAAATCTTTCAATGACACGGGCGGTTTTTCCTGCAAAGTTTCTTTTAAATTATTTTCTGCTCTTTCGATTTCAACTGATTTAAATCTTCTAGACCTACGGCTTCCCTTAATAAGTGCCTTTTTTAATTCCCAGAGACCTTCTAAATTCTCAATGCCAATCCTGGAAGCAAGCTGTCTTATATTTATTTTTTTTGAAAAATTGAGGACTTGCCAATTTTCTTTAGTTAGAACAATTACTTTTTTAATCACTGCATTTTTAAATCTCGTCCTCTTCAATATTTTAACCATAATTTCTTCTCTTTCATTAAAGCGAGATATGCTCTTTATATTATATAATAAAACCGATAACCGTAAATTTAAATCGGGTGGCAGTTTGGCCGTCATATTTAAAGTATGTTCCAAGAAATCTTCGCTCTCGCAAAAACTTTCTTTAGAAATTCCCTCACACTTTTGCAATTCAGGAATAATAAATCTTAATAACCCCATTCGGTACAATAATTTAAATCCTCTTCGGGGATCATTGCTCAGTAATATTTTGGTAAATTCATCCCTAATTCTCTCTATGCTAACTTTTTTAATCAGTAAAACATTTTTTTCTATCGCCTGAAGAGTGGCTTTATTTATTTTAAAATCAAGTTCACAGGATAATCTAATTGCTCTTAACATTCTTAACGGATCTTCTTTTATTCGTTCTGCAGGGTCTTCTACCCCCCTTATTATCTTTTTTTTGATGTCCTCTAACCCGCTAAAATAATCGATTACCCCTTCCCCTTCTCTCCAGGCCAAGGCATTAATGGTAAAATCCCTGTGCTTTAAATCTTCAAATAAATTTGGAGTGGGAACAGGTTTATTTTTTTTAAAAGTGCTCACTTCATAATTAATATGATTTACTACTACAGTAAGAGTCCCAAATTTTTTACCCACCGGAATCACTTTAAATTCTTTAAAAATTTGGGAGATTTCATCCGGGGTAGCACTCGTGGTGATATCCCAATCACGAGCTTTTTCCCCCATGATCAAATTACGGATACAGCCCCCTACCACCAAAGCCTCATAACCTGAATCATTTATTCTTTTGGTGATAAATAAAGCTCCCGGGTCTATATTTTTGGATTTTATCCTTAAATTTAGTCTTTGGATTTCTTCTTTTTTATCCACCACAAAACCTCTTCTCATAAGCAGTAATCTATTAGTTGTTCTAAAAGCTATAAGCTTTCCATTAAAATATTAAAATACGAGAAAGTAATTTTCTAATTTTCTTTTATTAGAATAAATGGTTTTACAAATTTTTTCAAATTTATTAGGAATGATAAAGCCTGATAAAGTTCTCGTATTTCATGCTAGAAAAAGGCTATCCTTAAAATATTATTTTGAAATTATTAAGAGAAGGTGATAAAATTTTTAAAATAATCAGAGGGAAAAGGATAAAAATATGATTTACAAGGAATATGGAAAAACCGGAAAAAAAGTTTCTGCAGTGGGTTTTGGTGGCATGCGATTCGATCTATCCAAGAGCAAAGAGG
>CAYTVM010000183.1:2672-4555 GCA_964441685.1 uncultured Atribacterota bacterium
AAAGAGGTTATGGCCTGGTTGCCATGAATCCGTTATTCGGAGGAGCTATCCCCACTCACGAAAAAGAGCTTTCTTTTTTAGCTTCAAAAGGAGAAACTCCCACAGAAGCAGCATTGCGATTCTTAATATCCTGTCCACAAATATCGGTAGTACTAAACGGTTTTACCACCCGTGAGCATATCGATATGGCTTGCCGAGTAGCCGATAAAGCCCTACCTTTTACTGATGCAGATTTGGAAAAAATCAGAAAAAAAATAGGAGACAATATGAATTCGGCATGTACCGGTTGCGGCTACTGTGACAACTGTCCCCAAAATATTCCGGTACCTTCTTATATGCAGCTTTACAACGAAAAACAGATATTCGGCAGTAGCGATAAAGAAATGAAAAAGAAAAGTTATTTGTATGGCATAACAGAAAGCCATAGGGCAAGGGCAAATGAATGTACCGAATGCGGACAATGCGAAGAGCTTTGTACCCAGCACTTACCCATAATAGAACGCCTCAAAGAAATAGCCTCCTGGGAAAATAAATAATGAATCACCTTTCTAAAGATGCTATACATTCTATGTGGCTCGTCTGGGGGAACATATCGATAGGCAAGACCTTTTTTAATTTATAATTTCCGTCTTTAGTGAGATATTTTAAATCACGAGCTAAAGTTGCCGGATGACAGGATATATAGATAATTTTCTTTGGTTCAATCTTTAAAATCCCTTTTAATACTTTTACAGAACAACCTCTACGGGGTGGATCCACTATAATAAGATGAACTTCTTCGCCGCTTTTCCTCCATTTATAGAGCCATTCTTCTGCTTTTCCGGTAAATAATTTTAAATTAGAGATACCGTTTAACTCACAATTAATTTTAGCATCCCTGACCGCACTTTTTTCTACTTCGATTCCATACACTTTTTTGGCCTGCTTCGCCACATAAATAGAAATAGTTGCCGTTCCACAATAAGAATCGATAACTGTTTCTTCTCCTTTTAAATTTGCATACTCTAATACTTTTTCATTCAATCTTTCCGCTTGCGCGGCATTAACCTGGAAAAAAGACCGGGGAGATATTTTAAATCTGAATGTGCCAATAGCTTCTTCCAAATCAGGCTTCCCTTTTAAGAGCCTAAAATCTTTTCCCGTTAAAATCGCTTTGGGGCTCCTATTCATATTCTGATAAATAGAGACCACTTGAGGAAAGGTTCTAACTAAATCATTTAAAATATTTTGGCCAAAGACCAGGCTGTCTTCTTTGGTAATAAAAACCAACATTATTTCAGCAGTGCTTTTACTTTCTCTGATTAATATATTTCTTAGGTTTCCCTTCCCTGTTTTATTATCATACACCACGATCTTTTGTAAACTTAGTTGATCTTCTAAATGGCTAACCAATCTATTCATCTGCAAACTGAATAGAACACATTCGCTGGCCGGTACAAAATTATAACTGCCTGCTTTGTAAAATCCTAATCGTACCATCCCCTTTTCCTGGTTCAATTGAAAATATCCTTTATTACGATAACGCCAGGGATCTTTCATCCCTATAGTAGACAAAGTTTTGATATTTTGATTGCCTATCCTGTCCAAAGCATTTTCAACGATTTCCCCTTTCATTTCTAACTGTTTTTCATAAGCTATATGTTGCAATTGACAACCTCCGCAAAGATGATAAACGAGACAGAGGGGTTTTATCCTATGGGGAGAGGCTAAAATTACTTTTTCTACTTGACCACGAGCAAAATTCTTTTTCACTTCGGTAATTTTTACCTTCACTTTTTCATCAAGAATTGTGCCGGGCACAAAAACGGTAAAATTATTCACTCGGCCAATCCCTTCTCCCTGATGAGAGTAACCTGTTATAATAAGTTCATGATCTTCTTCTA
>CAYTVM010000184.1:0-4549 GCA_964441685.1 uncultured Atribacterota bacterium
CAACTAATTCTGTTGTTGCTGTTATAGAAGGTGGAAAACCTGTCATCATAGAAAACGCGGAAGGTGGCAGAACGACTCCTTCTATCGTTGCGTTTACTAAAAAAGGTGATAGATTGGTTGGACTATTAGCAAAAAGGCAATCAGTAACCAATCCTGAGAATACAATATTTTCGGTTAAAAGACTTATTGGTAGAAGATATAATGATGCTGAAGTACAAAAAGCCAAAAAGATCTTACCTTTTAAATTAGTACCCGGAGAACATACTGATATAAAAATAGAAGCCAACGGTAAAGCTTATAGTCCACAAGAAATATCAGCAATGGTGTTACAAAAACTTAAAAAGTCTGCCGAAGATCATATTGGTGAAAAAATAAGTGATGCAGTTATTACTGTTCCGGCATACTTTAATGATAACCAAAGAGAAGCCACTAAAAGCGCTGGTAAAATTGCTGGTTTGAATGTCTTAAGGATTATAAACGAACCAACAGCGGCTGCCTTCGCTTATGGATTTGATAAGAAGAAAAATGAAAAAGTCGCCGTCTATGACCTTGGAGGTGGAACTTTTGACATTTCCATTTTAGACATAGGTGAAGAGGGAGTCTACGAAGTAAAATCAACTAACGGTAATACTTACCTGGGTGGTGATGATTTTGACCAAAGAGTAATCAATTGGTTAGTCGATACTTTTAAAAAGGAAAATGGCATAGATTTAAAAAATGATCAAATGGCCTTACAAAGATTAAAAGAAGCAGCAGAAAAAGCAAAATGTGAATTATCTTCATCGTTGGAAACAGCAATAAATTTGCCTTTCATTACTGCTGACGCCAGCGGACCAAAACATTTGAACGTTACTCTATCTAGAGCAAAATTAGAACAGCTTACTGATGACCTTATTGAGAGTACCGTTGAACCATGCCATAAAGCACTTGCAGATGCTAAATACAAACCGGAAGATATAGATGAAGTATTATTAGTTGGAGGGCAAACAAGAATGCCCAAAGTACAGGAAATTGTAAAGAAAATATTTGGAAAAGAAGCAAATAAAGGAGTTAATCCTGATGAAGTAGTCGCAATAGGCGCAGCGATTCAAGCTGGAATTTTAGGAGGGGAAGTAAAGAAGGACATTCTGTTACTGGATGTTACGCCACTATCTTTGGGCATAGAAACTTTAGGTGGGGTAGCCACGAGATTAATTGAAAGAAATACTACCATACCTACATCCAAGAGCCAGATATTTTCTACTGCTGCTGATAGCCAGTCGGCTGTTGATATAAATGTATTACAGGGCGAGAGATCTATGGCTAAAGATAATACTAGTTTAGGAAGATTTCAATTGATTGGCATACCTCCGGCTCCAAGGGGGGTTCCTCAAATCGAAGTAACCTTTGATATAGATGCCAGTGGTATTGTTAATGTTAAAGCCAAAGACCTGGGTACTTCAAAAGAGCAAAAAATCACTATTACTGTCTCTAGCGGATTAAGTAAAGAAGAGATAAATAAAAAAGTAAAAGAGGCAGAGCAATTTTCCGAAGAAGACGAAAAATTAAAGGAAAAAATAGAACTTCGAAATCAGGCTGATACTTTAATTTACTCTGTAGAAAAAACGATTAAGGAGTCCGGTGATAAAGTGAGTGAGGACGAAAAAAATAATATAACTGAAAATATCAAAGATCTAAAGGCAGCATTAGAAGAAGATGATGTAGAGAAGATAAAATCCAATATTGAAAAATTGACTACTTCATCACATAAACTTGCAGAAGAGATTTATAAAAAAGCAACGGCTCAAACACAACAACAGGAAGAAAATACAGAGAGCGAGAAAAGTAGTGAAGCTGGTAAAAAAGATGAAAAAGAAGAAGAAAAAGTAGTCGACGCTGATTATGAAGTCGAAAATGACGAAGACAAAAAAGATTAACTAGCGGATAAGGTTTAGCGTAGATCGTATAGCGGATAGGAATACAGAATCGAGTATCCAGTATCGAGGTAAGAAAATAAGATAAAAATGTAGAGAAAGATAACATCTCAAGACAACTGGTAAAGTGGCAAAACGGGCGACTGTCTAACAGCAATTGAGATAATTTTTAAGATATGATAAGTAAAATGCAATAGATAATTGTTTTTATAATTTTAGAAATTTAATCTTATTGCTTATTACTGCATTTATACCCGATACTTGATACTCGATACTGGATACTATATGTTAATACGATATAAGTGAAAAGAGGGAAATATTAATTGACAAAGAGAGATTATTATGAAGTTTTAGGTTTAAAAAAAGATGCCACTCCCGAAGAAATAAAAAAGACTTATCGGAAGCTTGCTTTAAAATATCATCCAGATAGAAATTCCTCCGATAGTAGTAGCGAAAATAAATTTAAAGAGATAAATGAAGCATATCAAGTGCTAAGTAATCCGGAGAAAAAGGCAAGATATGATCAATTTGGTTCTGCCGAAGGCATGGGAGGATTTGATTCCCAAGGAAGAGGCTTTTCTGATTTCGGAGATTTTGGTGATATTTTTGATTCTTTTTTTGGAACAAGAGGTCGAAGAAGTGAAGGAGGCGCTCGTTCCCAAAAGGGAGCTAATTTGAGATATAATTTAGAAATAAGTTTCGAAGATGCTGCCTTTGGCAAAGAGACCAAAATTGAGATTCCCAATTGGGAAAATTGTCCAATATGCAAGGGAAACGGGGCTAAACCCGGTACTTCTCCACAAACCTGTCCTGATTGCCATGGTACAGGTGAAATCAAAAGCAAACAAAATACCATGTTTGGTCAATTTATTAATGTAAAAACCTGCCCTCGTTGCGCTGGGGAAGGAAAAATAATAAAGGATCCCTGTAGTCATTGTAATGGTACCGGAAAAGTAAAGAAAAATAGGATAGTAAAAGTACAAATACCAGCGGGTGTTGATACCGGTCATCGATTGCGAATACCTGAAATGGGGGAACCTGGAGAGCGAGGAGGGCCTTCCGGAGATTTATATATTGTTTTAAATGTGAAACCACACAGAATATTTAAACGTAACGGAATAGATATTAGCAGTACGCATTCAATTAGTTTTATCAAGGCAGCATTAGGAGGCACAACTAAAGTAACCACTTTAGAAGAAAGCGCAAACATAAAAATTCCTGCAGGTACCCAATCCAATAATACTTTCAGGCTAAAAGGAAAGGGAATATTTAAAATCGGAACAAAACAGCGAGGAGATCAATACGTTAAAATTATTGTAGAAATACCCAAAAAATTAAAAGATGAACAAAAGAAACTATTATATGAATTTGCAAAATCAAGTGGTGAAGATTTAGAGAAATTAGGAGAGAAAGATTTTTTTTCAAAGATAAAAAATGTTTTTGGATAAAAAAATCATTAGTATCGAGTATCCAGTATCGAGTATCAAGTCCATAACGTTGAGTATAATACAGTAACAAGTAATGAATAATAAGTAATAAAATTAAACTTTCAAAATTATAAAAACAAGCATTTATTACATTTAACTTGTCATATCTTACACATTACATCACTTGATGGTTAACAAACTCGGTTTACCGCTTTGTTAGTTACTTTAAGATAATATCTTTTTCTACTTCTACCTCTTATTTTCTTAACAATATGCTTATACCATATTTTGTTTGTATGAACTTAACTGTGATATTAAAATAAAAATAAGTATGTTTCTTTTTTCTATCTATTTCTTTCTTAACTCGATACTTGATACTGGATACTCGATACTAATTTAACTTTTGTTTTTTTAACCAGGTAACCAATTAACCAGCTAACAAATTTTAAGGAGGAATTACTATTATTAGAGTTGCTCTCAAAACACTTGGATGCAAAGTAAACCAATATGAAACAGAATGCATTATTAATTTTTTGCAAGGCAAAGATTTCCAAGTAGTCGATTTTCACCAGATTGCCGATATCTACATAATAAATACTTGCACTGTTACTCAAGAAGCAGATCGAAAGTCGAAACAGATGATAAGAAAAGCAATTCGTCAAAATAAAAAATCAAAAGTAATAGTAACCGGCTGCTATGCACAATCTGATTATGAAAGCCTACAAAAAATAGAAGGGGTAAGTCTAATAGCCGGAAATGGAGAAAAAAGTGATATTTTAAAACAATTAGAAGAAATAAATTTCCATGATACGGTTATCAGAGTAAACCCGGCAAAATATCTGAAAAAATATGATAATATTCTTAAAAATAGAATAAGCAGCCTGCATACCCGTGCATGGCTAAAAATACAAGATGGTTGCAATAGATTTTGTACTTATTGTAAAGTACCCTATGTTAGAGGTCCTGCTCGAAGCAGATCTTTAGAAGATGTGTTAGAAGAAGTATCTAATTTTAATAATAATGGAGTTAAAGAAATAGTTCTTACAGGAATTAATTTGGGCACCTATGGAAAGGATGTAGATAAAGGTAAGGATAGTTTAGCAAAATTAATTTCTCTGATTAGTAATTTTAAAGAAATAAAAAGAATTCGTTTAAGTTCAATCGAAATAATTGATATAGATGATGAATTGTTAAATATTTTTAAAAAAA
>CAYTVM010000185.1:0-4533 GCA_964441685.1 uncultured Atribacterota bacterium
TCTGCTATAGCTCTGGTTATCGCCTGTCTTATCCACCAGGTAGCGTAGGTACTAATTTTATATCCCTTTTTGTAGTCAAACTTCTCTACTGTCCTGATTAAACCCATATTACCTTCCTGGATAAGATCTAAGAATAACATTCCTTTTCCTACATACCTTTTGGCAATACTTACTACCAATCTTAAATTTGACTCAACCAATCTTTTCTTGGCTTCGTGATCTCCTTTTTGTATCCTTTTGGCTAATTCTACCTCTTGCTTGCCACTTAATAACCTTATCTGCCCTATTTCTTTTAAGTACATTTTTACGGGATCATCTAATTCTAATTGTTTCGCCAATTCTATTGCAAAATCTGATTTAGCTTTCGAGTAGTCATGCTCTTTACCTTCTTTATCTAATTCCTCGAGTATTTTCTTTTTCCCCATTACCAAGCCTTCCTTCTTAACAGTAAATTTTATATTTGTATAAATTTAAAATATTAATTAATATTTTGACTTTTTATTTGCTGAGCAATTTTCCGTAATTCTTTTAAATCATCTTTTTCATATCTTTTTAACCTTTAATTCTATCTGCAAATCAGCAATTTCTTGCAATTTTGCCCTAATATTTTCCAGTTTAGTTCTGTATTCTAAAAATAATGCTTCCGTTTCCAACAAAATCTCTTTTTTTAAAGAAGGATTATTCTTTACTCTTTTTTCCGTCATTTCCCTAAATTCACCTCCCACCTATTTTTATATTTTATCTGCTAACAGAGGCAATTATTGCGCCAATTAATAAAGTATTAATTTAGAATATTTATTTTTCAATTTGAAATGTCATAACTTCCTCTATTGGGTAGGCTCAGAACGTTCAGCTCGAGTAAATTATCATGTGATATGATAAACTTAAATGTGAGAATATTACATACGTCAGTTAACTTTTTAGAATTTTTATAGCTGATCATTAATGCATTCAAATTCAAATACTTCAACATATGCTGTTAACTCACCATTTGCATTTACAGTTATATGAAATCTTGTCTTTTGCTTAAGGTTGGTTCTTTACCTTACTTGATAAGAAAAGCTGTTAGTATTGTAGTAGTTTCAAAAGGTAGATTCTTTCCATTAAATTGCTAATTATATATTGTGTTAGCTATATATTCTGTACCACTACCGACTTCACTTATAGATTAGAATTTACGAGTAATTTTAAGTGAGACCCCTAGTGGTATCAAGCAAAAGCCGTTCGTTAAGATACAAAGTTCCATCAAGTTCAACGGTTTCCACTGTACATCGATCTCATACTTACATATCTTATAAATTAATTTTTCTTCCAAGCTCAAAGATTATGCAAGTACGCTACTAACACAGATCAGCAAGGCAATGCTAGTAATCATTGTAAGAATAATAAATCTTCCTTTCAATTTTAACTTACCCCTCTATGTAATTAATTTTTTTATTATTTTCAGAACACCTTATTGCAGGCTTATCAAATCACATGATAATTAACTCCAACCACCTCCTTCTTTAATAAAGCAAATAGCGTTTATATATTATGAATTATTTTAGAAAAATATTTTATAGACTATATAATCTACTATATTAATAGTAATAAAATTTTAAAAAAATAAATTGTATCGCTTATTTATTCTAATTATTAATAGTAGCAATTATTGTGCCAACTTATTAAAGTTTAATGTAAGAATATTTATTTTTTAAAATACATTCGGTGAAAGACTTGATAAATAAAAACTTTATTGATTTTCATTTAAAAAATATTTCTAAATAATATTTAATCAATATTAATTGCTTTACTAGAACGGGCAAACTTTTCACCTTCTTCTACTAATAAGCTCGGCAATTTTTTCCCAGTAACTACTTTCACTATTCTTTTAAAATAAATTCTGATATAAAAAGCCCTTCAGCAAAATGCCAAAGGGCTGGTTATTGTTTTAAAATCTACAGGTTGCGACATTGAGACGTGTAATTTTGCTATCCCGTGCGGAGTAAAGCGTTGGAAATATAAAGGCCCCCGGAGTTCTCAAACCCCGGGGGCCTTTAAGTCTATAATGGTAGTCGAATATCTACAGGTAGGCGTTCTCTCCGTGAAGAACTGAATCCATTCCCAACTCTTCATCTTCTCTGCTTACCCTTACCAAAGTTATCTTGTTAATGACCATCAGCATGAAATATGTAAAGAAGAAAGCGTAGATAGAGGCACCCAGAACCGCCACAGTCTCTTTAAGAAAAAACGATCCGCCTCTATAAAAAAGTCCGTTTGCTCCGGAGGGATTTACAGAGGTTGAGGCAAAAAGTCCAAGAAGAATAACGCCTGAGATTCCACCCACCCCATGAACGCCCCAAACATCTAGGGCATCGTCCCAGTTGAGTTTGTTCTTAAGGGCAACGGCTATATAGCAAATGGCTCCTGCAGCAATGCCAATGATTACGGCAGAAAGGGGAGAAACAAATCCTGCGGCGGGCGTGATGGTGGCAAGGGCTGCCACAGCACCGGTGAGAAGCCCCACAAATTTAGGCTTTCCTTTTTTAATCCACTCGATGATCAGCCAGGTTATCGCAGCAGTGGATGCTGCCAGGTCGGTATTCAAGAAAGCCAGAGAGGTAATTGAATCCACCCTAAGCTCGCTTCCCGCATTAAATCCGTACCAGCCGAACCAGAGAAGCCCGGTACCAAGTGCAACAAGGGGAATACTGTGGGGGCCATGTTCCTTAACATTTCTTCTGCCCACATAAAATACTGATGCCAGCGCAGCCATACCGGCTATATTATGCACAACAATTCCTCCGGCGAAATCAAGAACTCCCCATTGCTGAAGAAAACCACCTCCCCAAACCATATGCACAAAGGGGAAGTAAACAAAAAGCTGCCAAACAACCAGAAATATTAAATAAGCTTTAAACTTGATCCTGTTTGCAAAAGCTCCTGTGATCAGAGCGGGAGTAATAATCGCAAACATCATCTGATAGGCTACAAAAACCAGGAGGGGAATTCTCCCGACTCCTGAGAAGGCTGAAGCAGGCCCTATACCCTTGAGAAAAACCAGGTCAAGATTGCCCCTATAATGCCGCCGACATCCCCACTAAAACAGAGAGAATAACCAACAATAAACCAGAGTATTGTAGTAATCCCCATGGAAACAAAACTCAGCATCATTATACTTAATACATTTTTCCTGCCGACCAGCCCTCCATAGAAAAAGGCCAATCCTGGTGTCATAAGCATCACAAGACTTGTTGCAAGCAACATAAAGCCAGTGTTACCGGTATTGAAATCCATATTTCCTCCTCCTCGTCTAATAAAGTAACAGGAAACTGGATTTCCCACCATTCCGAAATCGGCTCTCGGAACAACTCATCCGTTCCCTCACACCTCAATATCTTCATCTGAAGCCACTCATACCCTCTAAAAGTTACATTCGTCAATTGCTTGACCTGCTGATAACTGCTTGAAATATACAGCAGAAGATTTTAGGGTCAGGTTTATAACTTTCATACGGGTTAAGTTAAAATGGTATATGATAATAATTACTTTTAATATATTATACTACGTTTATTTATAAATTGTATTACTTTCAAGTGGCGTTTACACTTTCTACTCTTTCCTATAGAGAATAATACTATCTATAATGGTTCAGGTAAAGCATATTTTCGTTTACCGTCAAAAAATTTCTGATAAGGTATTTTACCCTTTAACCTGTAACCTTGATTCGTTCTTTTAAAATTATAATCATAGGTAAACTGATCCAGATCATCTTGTAAATCAGCAAGAGATGAATATGCCTTCTTAATCATGGCTATCTGGTAGAACTCTTCCAGTAGCGTACGATTGAATCTTTCTACCATCCCATTACTTTGGGGCATTCTTGGCTTAATCCTGGTATGTCTGATGCTGTTTTGTTTCAAGAATTGCTCATACTCATGTTTACCGTTTGCCCAATGAGTGTATATTCCTTACTATTATCGGTTAAGATCCTATCAAGAGGTATATTAAATCCTTTGTATAGTGGTAGCACTTTTATCTTTAAGAAATCTTTGGCGCTTATTACCTTCTTATCCAGATAGATTTTAGCAAAGCCAAAGTTGCTATAAGCATTCATGCCGGTCTGCTGATGGATTCTCCCCAGTCCTTTAATGGTGCCGACATAGAAGGTATCCTGACAGAGGAGATAGCCGGGATAATAAGCGCTGATATGCACCTTTTGTCTTTTGGTTATAACCGGGTTATCGGATTTATCCTGGGCATAAAAGAGTCTATCAAGCCGATGATTGAGCTTCTTTCTTCTCAGGACATTATATATTCCGGCTTCGCCGATAGTAATATCTTTCTGGTTTAATTCATTGGCGACTCTTCTGGATCCATGAGTAGGGTACTCTATGATATAATTAAGAATGATCTTTTCTTTATCCGGTTTTATTCTATTAGGCATCCGGGGTTTAGTCTTCTCCTTATTTTGTAGTCCTAGATAGCCTAATTTATTGAATCTTTTTAACCACTTGTAGTAGACGGTTCTGGATACATTGAGTACCTGACAGG
>CAYTVM010000186.1:0-4526 GCA_964441685.1 uncultured Atribacterota bacterium
ATCAATGACATCTACCTCGGGAAGCATTTCTTCCAGAGAATTAAAAGCCTTTATTTTCCGTTTTTGTGCAAAATCTTCACGATGTTCTTTGGTAAGTGAAGTAACCCCAACTACTTCTACATCTATACCAGTTACCCGCTGATAGGCGGTATAATGAAACTGGGCAGCATAACGACTACCAACAATTCCAATACGAATAGACTTCGTCATATTTATAAATCTCCCCCCAAAAAAAATTCGATTAAATTTTCAAAAAATATTATGTGGCTTTCTGTAAATTTCTCTACATTAATCCATTAAATATCCGCCATTTACATCCAGAACTTCTCCGGTTATAAATTTTGCTTTATCTGAAACCAAGAATACTACTGCTTCTGCAATATCCTCAGGTTCCCCCATTCAGCCAAGAGGGATATTGGCAATAATATTTTTCTCTTTTTCCCTTTGGCCATTCCTTGATCATATCATTAACAACTACACTTGCTACTTCCGGGTTAAAGCAATCGCTATAGTCTCTCCTATGCCTCTTCCAGCACCGGTTACTATTGCTACTTTATCAACTAAATCCATTTGCCTACCTCTTTATAAAATCTTTCTCTTTATTACCTGGGGATTAACCATTGCCCTGGGTAACTCTCCTTCTAAAACTGCACGAACTGCCTCGGCAACTTTAGTCTTTAACTCCACATAGGATTCCTCTGAGTAAAAAGAAATATGGGGAGTAATAATCAAATTGTTTAACTTTAGTAAGAGATTTTCCCAATCAGGTGGTTCTTTCTCCATTACATCCAAAGCTGCACCGGCAATCCATTTTTCCTTTAGCGCTACATAAAGCGCTTTCTCATCAATAATAAGCCCTCGGGCAGTATTTATTAAATAGGCAGTTTTTTTCATAGCCTTTAGCTCATTCTTTCCAAAAGAATGCCTTGTCTCAACCGTTAAGGGAGCATGAATTGAGATAAAATCTGAATCGGTCAATAACTGAGGAAGTTCAACCAATTTTACTCCTAAATTAACTTTAGAAACATAAGGGTCATAAGCGATAATTTTAAAACCAAATCCTAAAGCTTTTTGAGCTACCATCTTGCCGATTCTACCTAAACCAAAAATACCTAGAGTTTTCCCCTGAGTTCGAAAGAGAGGTTTAGCCAGAGTGAAATCCCATTTTTTATCTATTATTTTCCTATCCAATAAAGTTATTCCTCGGGCACAGGACAGGATTAGAGCCATTGTATTAGTAGAGACTTCATCAATACAGTAATCCGGAACATTAGCCACGATGATTTTATGTTCAGTAGCTGCTTCAACATCAATATTATCCACTCCTACTCCATAGCGAGCAATGACTTTACACCTCTTCAATGATTCAATTACCCTTCTAGTTATAGGTGCATATTGATTAATGATTCCATCAGCATCTTTGGCTGCTTCTATTACTTCATCCTCTGTATTACAATTAGCCAGAATAAGCCCTGGATCAATTTCGCATAATATTGTTCTTTCTATTTCCACGGATGGATGATCACAATCGGTAATGATGATTTTAAACTTTTTATTAGACATAGAGCGGTCTCCTTTTCAAATGATATATTTATGGTTTATGTTTCTATCTAATCTTCATTGTATTCATTTTACCCAAAAATCAGGTCGGGAACAAAAGTAACGATGCCCGGGAAGAATACGCATAATAATATCACAGACACAACGGCTAAGAAAAAAAACCAGCTTTCCTTCACAAATTTACCTATGGAACAATCTATGATGGAACAAACAGAATACATGACCACTCCTACCGGTGGAGTTAACAGACCGATAGCACAGGTAATAACCGTGCCTACCCCAAAAAAATACTAAATTTATACCTAGTGCTTTCATAATGGGAACCAGAATAGAAGTCAATAATAAAATATTTGTAATTTTAGCAGTCATTCTACCTTTGAACTCTACCTGATGCTGCTACCGCAAATTCAAGAGCCTCTTGATCACTGTTTAAATGATCAAAACCATAGATTAAGCCTACCGCAAAAGTATCTCCTCCTCCCACTCTATCAACAATATGACGAATTTCATACTTTTTGTAAATAAGAAACTCCTTTTTATCATATTGAGCACGCCATCTTCTTAGATTGCTATGGGCAATCTTCAGGTCCTGGACTACTTCTACTTCTATCTTTTCTGATGTCAGACTGTGCTCGACTGCATCTTTCTTAAATTCCTCACTATATTGTTTTTGATTTCCTTCCACATCTTCTGAATCCATAATTATTTAATTATAGCTCTTAACTTGGTGTCCAGTAAATCGGGAGAGGTTTAGAATATAATTTAATTAAAGGAGGTTTATAAGCCTCTTTCTTGTTACAACTTTTTTAAGAATTTATCTATTTCTCCTTCTTTAGGCAAACTCCTTATATCTTTTCGTATTTTTATAATAGGGTAAGAATAAAAACTCCACTAAATTAAGGTCAGAATTTTTAACTTTTTTTGACAGACTTTCCTGGTTATACCTAACCTCAAAAAGTATTATCCCATCGTTAAAAGCGCCTCTACTGTTGTTTTAAGTGTATTATCTTTGCTGATTCTTCTAACGATTGCTACTATTTTATTCTCAAAAATTTTTTCTTTATCATATCAACCATGATTTTTCTTCTCTTTTTTTTATTAACAACTTAAATATCCTCCATCCACAGGTATTATTGCTCCGTTTATATAATTTGAGGCTTCGGATGCAAGGAAAACAATAACTCCCTTTATGTCCTCGGGCTGTCCCCACCTTCCTGCGGGTATCCTTGCAAGTATTTTTTCATTTCTTGTAGGGTCATTTATAAGTGCAGTATTTAGGCTGGTAGCCATATATCCAGGTGCAATAGCATTGACATTAACACCTCTTCTAGCCCATTCATTGGAGAGGGCTTTTGTTAGCTGAGCTACTCCACCTTTGCTGGCAGCATATGCCGGTACTGTATAACCTCCAAAGAAACTTAACATGGACGCTACGTTAATTATCTTACCTTTGCCCTTGTTTAGCATAATTCTGCCAGCTAATTGGCAAAGCTCGAATACAGAAGTTAGATTAACCTCTATTACATCATCCCAGTCTTCAATTGGGAAATCTTCGCATTTGCTTCTTCTCTGTATGCCGGCACAGTTCACAAGAATATCGAGGCTTCCACCCAGTTTTTCTATTGCCTCATCAAAGGATCTTTTTAAGTCTTCTCTGTCTTTCAAATTTCCCTTTACTCCATAAACTTTAGTTCCTGAAGCTCCTATCTCATCCGCTACAGATGAAACATTATCCGTAATATCAATAATAACAACTTCAGCCCCAACCTGGTGAAAACCTTCTGCCATTCCTCTTCCTAAGCCCCCACTGGCTCCAGTAACAATAGCTTTTTTGCCTGTTAGATCAAATAAATTCATTTGCATTATTCAGACCCTTTCCTCAAAACTTATACATTTTTGCAGTCTATCAATATCTTTAATTTATTTACATTCTTATCATCAACAATCTTAAATGCCTCATCACCATTTTTAAGAGGAACTCTATGGGTTATCAGCTTAGCTAAATCTTCTTTTATTTTTACAGCATATTTTGTGGCATATTCAAACTCTTGTCGGGTATAAACCCTTGAACCTGCAATAGTAATCTCTTTGAAATTAATTTGTCTTAAGTCAACCGGATTTGGCTGTTTATGGATACTTAACATTAGAATCCTACCCTTGGGCCTTACCATTTCTGTCATTTGCAGGGCAGCGCCAGGAGCTCCACTGGCCTCTATTAAAATATCTGCACCTTCATTATCAGTATTCTGTCTTATAATTGAAATTACATCGCTATTTTTCATGTCAATAGCATTAAATCCAAATTCCCTGCACATGGACAGGCGAAAATCATCCATTTCTGTAAAATAAATATCTGATGTTCCTGCATCCCGGAGTACAAGACCTGTGAGCAAACCTATGGGTCCTGCCCCTGTTACTACCACGTTGTCACCCAGGTTCACTCCTATTTCATTTATACCATGCACTGCTACAGCCAAAGGCTCGATTAATGTAGCAACATCATCTTCAATTCCTTCGGGAACTTTATAAAGCTTTTCTATGGGCACTGAAGCATATTCGGCCATACCTCCATCAACATCTATTCCAATCAGTTCTAAGGAATTACACACATGTTCGCTGCCAGTCCTGCAGGCACGGCATTTTCCACAAACTATCAAAGGATATACTACAACCTTATCCCCCTTTTTAATTCTACGTTTGTTTTCCTTTGTGCTTTCCACAACCCCTACAAATTCGTGGCCTAAGACAAGAGGTGCTTTGGCCCTTGGATGTTTTCCTGCCACTATACCCATATCTGAACCACAGATTCCCGCATAGCTCACCTTTATCAAAGCACAGTCCTTATTGTCAGGTACGTTCTGATCTTGGACTACAACATTTTTTGGCCCCATGTAAATAAGAGCTTTCATATCTTCACCCTCTTCATGTTTATATTGGGGTTCAGCATAACTAAACCCATTAATATT
>CAYTVM010000187.1:0-4470 GCA_964441685.1 uncultured Atribacterota bacterium
AGAATCCGATTCTTTTTATCCCTTTATCTAAAAACTATAAACCAATAATTGAAGACTGATTTTCTTTACTCGATACTGTTTTTCTTGATACTGATTTTTACTATATACTATATACTATATACTATATTATGCTAAACGCTGTACGCTATACGCTAGTTTAATATGGTGAAGGATAATAAAATATGAAAAAGCCTGTATATAAGAGAATTCTCTTAAAGCTTGGGGGTGAATCGCTCTCCGGAGAAAAAGGCCATGGTATTGACACCCAAAAGATTAATTTTATTGCTAAAGAAATTGCTGAGATAAAAGAATTAGGAGTCCAAACAGCGATTGCGATTGGTGGGGGAAATATCTTTAGAGGTCAAGAAGGAAGCGAAAAAGGTATAAATCGAGTTTCAGCTGATTATATGGGCATGCTGGCAACAGTAATTAATGCTTTGGCTCTTCAAGATTCTTTAGAAAAATTAAATGTTGAAACAAGGGTTCAAACTGCAATCGAGATGAAAGCAGTTGCCGAACCATATATTAGAAGAAGAGCTATTAGACATTTAGAAAAAAATAGAATAGTAATTTTAGCCGCTGGAACGGGGAATCCATACTTTACTACAGATACTGCTGCTGCCCTAAGGGCGATAGAACTTAATTCAGAAGCAATTCTTAAAGCTACGAAAGTTGATGGTATATATGAATCGGACCCACTTAAAAATTCAAAAGCAGTAAAATTTAAAAATTTAGGGTTTCTAGAATTTTTAAATAAAGGTTTAAAAGTAATGGACGCAACCTCTATTTCTTTATGTATGGAAAACAATATTCCAGTAATAGTTTTTAATTTTAATACTATTGGAAATATTAGAAGAGTTGTATGCGGTGAAAAAATAGGAACAATAGTGAAGGGAGAATAAATATGCTGCCAGATTTATTAGATGAAGTAAAATCTAGAATGGATAAAGCAATTACAGCATTAAAAGATGAATTTGCTCACATAAGGACAGGAAGAGCTTCTTCTAACTTAGTAGATCGGATAAAAATATCCTATTATGGCACATTAACTCCTCTAAAACAAATAGCAAATATTTCTGTTCCCGAATCAAATTTAATAGTTATTCAACCTTGGGATAAAAATTGCCTTTCTGAAATTGAAAAAGCTATATGGAAATCTGATTTAGGATTAGCTCCATCTGTTGATGGTAATATCGTTCGACTTACCATACCGCCACTAAACGAAGAAAGACGGAAAGAGTTAGTAAAACTGGTAAAAAAAGAAGCTGAAAATGGTAAAGTAAGCATAAGAAATATAAGAAGAGATGCGAATGATTCAATAAAAAAAGATGAGAAAGAAAGTAATATCTCAGAAGATGAATCTAAAAAATATCAAGATAAAATCCAAATATTAACCGATGAATATATAAAAAATATTGATAGATTATTGGAACTTAAAGAAAAAGATATTATGGAAGTATAAAAAAATTTATTATCATTAAAAAAAGAAAGGAGATCATGAATGGCTTATAAAATTACTGATGAATGCATCAAATGCGGTATATGTGTTGATGAATGCCCTGCGGAAGCAATTTCTGAAGGTGAGGAAATTTATGTAATCGATGAAAATAAGTGTACGGATTGTGGATCTTGTGCCGATGCTTGTCCAAATGAAGCGATCATAAAGGAATAATAAATATTAACCCCCTTCTCGTTTTAATCTATATTATACTTTCTTGTATTAATATATTTTTAAGGGGGTTTTTTTATAGGTGATGAACATTAAAAATTGTAAAAGCAATAAAAATGAATTATTTGGTAAGGATAATTTACCTCAACACCTTGCTATAATAATGGATGGAAATGGCCGGTGGGCAAAGAAAAGGGGATTACCCCGAAGTGCAGGGCATAAAGAAGGTGCAAAATCAGTCAGAAGAGTAATCACTAGCTGCTTGGATTTTAATATTCCCATATTAACCATTTATGCTTTTTCTACAGAAAATTGGAAACGCCCAAAACAAGAAATAGTATACCTACTAAAATTATTTGAAAGATTTTTGAGTAAAGAAAAAGCAAACTTAATTAAAAATAATATAAAAATAAATTTTATAGGAAGATTAAATAATCTGCCCGATTCGCTTATCGAAAAAATGAAAGAGTTACATGAATCTACTATAAGTAATAATAAACTTATTTTAAATGTTGCTATTAACTATGGTGGAAGAGCTGAAATTGTTGATGCACTTAAATCTATAGCCTTAAAGATAGAGGAAAAAATATTAAATAGTGAAGAAATTAATGAAAATACTATTAGAGATAATCTATATACCCGCAATCTTCCTGATCCCGATTTACTCATTAGAACAGCGGGTGAAATGAGAATTAGTAATTTTCTGATATGGCAGATTGCTTACACAGAGCTATGGGTAACTCCTGTTTATTGGCCTGACTTCGACGAAAATAATTTAATAGAAGCAATAAGAAATTTCCAAAAAAGAGTGAGAAAATATGGTGGAAAAATATCATAATTTTTTACAAAGAACAGTCACAACTATTATAGGTGTTTTCTTAGCTTTTTTAATCATATTTTGGAAAGGATTCCCTTTTTATATCATTGTGGCAATAATAGCTTTGTTGGGGTTGAGGGAGTTATTTAGTATAGCTTGCAAACAAGGATATAAACCTTCATACATATTAGGCACTATACTAACCTTATATTTTATCTTTATATCAATTTATGATGTTAATAGCTTGAATGAATCTACTGAAAATATAATCATTACTTTTTTTATTATCATATTTTTTATTGTTCAATTATTTAAAAAGGATTTTTCTAAAGTACTAAACGAAATATCCATTACAATTTTTGGAAGTATTTATTTAGGATATTTGTTATCCTTCCTATTAAAAATAAAAGATTTGCCCAATGGAAATTATTATCTTATTTCTCTTTTAATTATTACTTGGAGTAATGATATCGGAGCTTATCTTGTTGGCACTAAATTTGGTAAAAATAGAGTATCTCCCAAAATCAGTCCTAAAAAAACTATTGAAGGATCAATTGCGGGGATTATATTTAGTATTATTGGCACATTTGCATTGAAAAACTGGTTAGATTTAGCTTTTAATGAATTGATATTTCTTGGTTTGATTGTATCAATAATAGCCCAGCTTGGCGATTTATTTGAATCCGTATTGAAAAGAGGTTCAGGAGTTAAAGATTCAGGAACTTTAATCTCTGGTCAGGGAGGAATATTAGACTGTTTTGATAGTCTAATATTTACGGCTCCCGTATTTTATTATTATATAATTTTGTCCATTTTATACTGATTAATATTTATGAAAGAAAGAGATTGATGATGAGGAAAAAAATAGTTATATTAGGTTCAACGGGTTCGATAGGACAACAAACCTTAGAAGTGATACAAAAACATTCAAATGAATTTGAAGTCATAGGGATAAGTGGATGGGAAAATACAAAATTACTTAAGGAACAGATACGTTTTTTTAAACCTAAAATAGCCGTCGTTAAGAATGGAGATGTCGCTAAGAGATTAAAAAGAGAGATAAATAATTTAAATAATGTAAAAATATTATGGGGTACTGATGGATTAATAGAGATATCAATCTTAGAAGAAGTCGATGTTACTGTAGTTGCTATAACCGGTATAGCATCCCTTATACCCACTTTTGAAGCAGTGAAAAAAGGAAAGAAAGTTGCTTTAGCTAGTAAAGAGGCAATGGTAGTAGCCGGTGAATTATTAGTAAAAGAAGCAAAATCAAGTAATGCAAAAATTATACCAATAGATAGTGAACACAGTGCAATTTTACAGTGCTTAAAGAATGAGCAAAAAGATTCTGTTGAAAAAATTATTTTAACTGCCTCTGGAGGGGCACTTTACAATTTTACCGAGACTGCTCTAAAAAATGTATCGGTTGAAGATGCGCTGAATCACCCCACCTGGAAAATGGGCAATAAGGTTACCATTGATTCAGCTACCTTAATGAATAAAGGGTTAGAAGTCATTGAAGCAAAGTGGTTTTTTAATGTACCGGTCAATAAAATAGAAATCGTAATCCATCCCCAAAGTTATGTGCACTCGATGGTTCAATTTATAGATGGTACTATTATAGCTCAAATAGGTGAACATGACATGAAGATTCCAATCCAATACGCTTTATTTTATCCAAACAGAATGAGTAATAACTTTTCTCGTTTAGAATTAACCAAAGTAGGTCAACTCACTTTTAAAAAACCAAATTTTAACAAATTCCCTTGTATTAACCTTGCCTATCATGCCTTAGAGATTGGAGGAACAATGCCAGCAGTATTAAATGGTGCAAATGAAATTGCAGTTAACGCTTTTTTAAATAGTAAAATAAGTTTTTCCGCAATTCCTCAAATTATTCAAAATACGATGAAGGAGCACAAACCAAAATATAATCCCAATATTAATGATATCTTGGATGCTGATTATTGGGCCAGGGAGA
>CAYTVM010000188.1:0-4458 GCA_964441685.1 uncultured Atribacterota bacterium
CCAGATAGATTTTTCGGGTAATTTCACAATTAGCTACCTTTTGGGGAGTTCCTGAAGTCAGTATTTTCCCATTATGCATAATATACGCTCTATCAGTAATTTTAAGGGTTTCTCTCACATTATGATCAGTAATTAATATCCCCAGGCCTTTCTCTTTTAGATAAGAAATTATTTCCTGAATGTCACAAACCGCAATAGGATCAACCCCGGTAAAGGGCTCATCAAGTAACATAAAAGAGGGTGAACTAGTTAAAGTTCGGGCTATTTCTACCCGGCGTCTTTCCCCTCCGGAGAGCATAAATCCTTTGTAATCAGCGAGATGGTCTATTTCAAGCTCCTTAAGTAATGAATGACATCTTTCTCTCTGTTCATCTCTTTCAATTCCCAAAGTTTCTAAAATAAGAAGGAGATTTTCTTCTACAGTAAGTTTGCGAAAGATTGAAGGTTCCTGAGCTAAATAACCCAGACCCATCCTGGATCTCCGAAACATAGGAATTTTGGTAATTTCTTTACCGTTAAAAGATACTTTTCCATTATCGGGAGCTATTAAACCCACAATAATATAAAAAGTAGTGGTTTTTCCTGCCCCGTTTGGTCCTAAAAGGCCTACTACCTCGCCTTTATTAATCTCTAAACTAATATCATCAACTACTCGTCTTTTCCGGTAAATTTTTACTAAATTCTCTGCCCTTATTCCCTGCACGATTTACTCCCCTACTGGTTAGCAGTCTACCAATCGATACAACAAGTAATAAGATTCTTCTTCTAGAAACCCATAAATGAAAACCAAAAACTTGGAACCTTTAACTTGTTACTCGTTACACATTAATTATTACTGTTTTTACCATATACTATATACCATATACTATATACTGTTTTTGTTTTAAACTGCCGTAAAGAGCAGTTCTGCAAAAGCTACCAAATTAGCATTCACATAAGCCTCTGCTTTAGCTTTACCAATTCCCCTTACCATTTTTACAATTTCCACTTTAATTATTAATTGGTCACCGGGATAAACCGGTTTTTTAAAGCGGGTTTTATCGACGCCGGCGAGTAAGGGAATCTTCCCCTTATTTTCCTCTTTGGAAAACATCAGGACTCCAGCGGTTTGAGCCATAGCTTCAAGTATGAGAACTCCAGGCATCACCGGATGTCCCGGAAAATGTCCCTGAAAAAAAGGTTCGTTTATGGTTACATTTTTAATCCCTACGATTTTATTTTCTTCCTGCTCTAATATTTTATCCACCAATAAAAAGGGATAACGATGGGGTAAAAGATTTAAAATTTCTCCTATAGATAATTCTTGTTTCATTGTGTTGTATTTTTTTCTTTCTGTTCTGTTTCTAACTTTCTATTAATCTCTGCTATTACTTCCTGAGTAATATCTTCTCCTCCATAGAGAGCAATAGGATAATTTAAAATATCGGACCCGGCTGGCACTTTTATCTCACTATTTAATATTAAATCATATTTTCCTTTATCTCCCACTGCCTTGATTGCTTCAATAATATCTGAATAACGAGCCGCCTGATATGACTTTACCTCAGCAAGAATCTTCTCTTTAACTGGCGACCATTCCTTATTAAATTTATCTTCCAACTTTTTAAGTCCAGTTTCATCAAGTCCCTTACCTTGTGCATTTAATTCTTCCTGGCGTTTTCGAATTTCCTCTCGCAAGTCTAAACTAAGTTGATTAATGTTTTGGGTATAGGGGTGACTGGATATAACTTCCGCCAAATCAACTAAACCTATCTTTCCTTCTGCTGCCTCAGTATTTTGAAAACTCAAAAATAAAAAAACTACCATAGTGAGCAATAAAACAACAACTGCTTTATTTACTACTTTTGTTCCTATTACTTGCATTATTTTCCTCCTTAATTTTTAAACAGTATCATTTTAAAAATAGTATCTCATATCTCGTGAACTCTATTCTATCTGCATAGTTACCCGGTTAATTTGTTTACTGGTCTTCCGGTCAATGCAACAAACAATAAGATTTCTACTTACTAAAAATTGATAAATAAAAACTATCAATCTGCATTTTACGCAAACACTAACGACTATTCACTAATGACTAATTTAGAATGTATGTCCTATGCTTAAATAAAACTGTCCTTCTTTGTCCTCTCCGATACCATAGTCAATTCGGATAGCTCCAATGGGTGTATCAAATCGAACGCCTACTCCCGCTCCAAATTTTAAATCATTAATACTTATGGATTCGTCGTAATCCCAGGCATTGCCATAATCAGCAAAAACAGCTCCCTGGAAATTTTCCGCTAAAGGAAAACGATATTCTGCATTTAATACCAACATTTTATCACCAGAAAATTCTTCATAATCGTATCCTCGAATAGTGGATACTCCGCCAATTTCATATCTATCAAAAGAGGGAAGTTCAGAGTCACTATATCCGCCCATTGCTCTCAATGCCAGGACGCCTTCATTAATCGTGTTAACCAAGGTAGACTCTTCCCCTTTTTCCTCCAATATATCTGTGGTAATATAAGTTCTTAAAACTAAATCATACTTTCGATAATCATGATCCCCCCCCAATATTCCACCTGAAAATTGTACAGAAAAAGAATCATACCATCCTTCGGTTGGGTTAAATATATCATCTCGGGTATCATAAGTGATAATTGGTGTAATACTATTGGTCCAACCTTCACTGATATCATCGGGTAAATTACCTGAAATTAGTTCATAAGAAGCATTTTCTGTCTTTAATTCCACTCCAATTTTAACATTATTCTCAAATTTTCGCCCAAAAGTCAATTTTCCACCTATAAAGTGCTCTTCATATTCTGAATCGATTGCATTTACCTCTTCATCTTTATTATAAATACTATTGTAAACTGATAATCCAAGGAAAGTTGGCGTATTGCCAAACCAGGGTTCATAAAATGATAATTTATAGGTGGTCTTTTCTCCCACTTCCAGTTCAGCTTTTAGACTCTGACCACTACCGAAAAGATTGGCTTCTTCAACATTAATAAAACCCATGACACCTTCTCCAAAACTATAACCTGCTCCAACTCCAAATTTCCCGGTGGTTTTCTCGATTACTTTTACAACTAAAACGATTGAATCCTCTTCGGCACCCGGTTCCAACTTCATACTTACATCATCAAAATATCCCAAGTTATAGATTTTCTGTAAGGACTTTTTTACTATCTCAAAATTGAAGAGGTCGCCGGGTTCAATAGTAATTTCTCTGGCAATGACTTTTTCTTTGGTCTTGTCATTACCTTCAATGACTATCTTTTCCAATCGGCCCTCAGAAATATTTATCCATAATTTTCCTTCTTCATCAAAATTAATATCTTTAATATTAATTAAAAGATACCCACGGTCTTTATATAGTTGAGAAATACGATCGAGGTCGTTCTTTAATATCTTCTGGCAAAAAATTTGCCCTTCTTTCAAAACCATTACTTCTCTCATCTCTTCCTCGGACACCATAGTATTCCCTTGAATAATAATTTCTTTAACGGGTAAATTTTCCACGACTTCAAAAACTACTTTGTACCCGTCTCTAAATGATTCTAATTTTATTTTTACATCTTTAAAATAACCCAGGTCAAATACTGCTTTCATATCTTTTTCTATATTTTCTTTGGAAAAAACGTCTCCCAGATTAGAAGCAATTTGGGAAATAATTAAATCCTTAGAAATGCTTTCATTTCCCTGGGCTACAATAGCAGTTATCTTCCCTTGATTATTTGTCTGGGCGTAGACTAAACTTAAACTGTTGAAAACAAATATTAACGTTAAAATTCCCAATACAAGCATCTTGTTCCAGTTTTTCTTTTTCACTTTTTTTTCCTCCCCTTGAATATTCTTAATATTTTATTAAAAGTCAAATTGTAATTCAAATTTTAATTCAAATTCATCATCTTGTGAATTTATTGAGCCTATTTGAGTACTTAAAGTTAGGTTAGGTTTAAGTTTATATTCTAATTCCAAATCACCACCTATTTCCATCTCTAGTAAAGGTGCGGAGTAGGATAAATAAAAATTTTCGGAAAAATATTTTCCTACTTTAAGGGCCAAAGTTTCTAAAGTAAAACCAGGAATGAGAGTTAAATCAGCACTCTGCTCTTGTTTAAAGATTGTCTCAATCTTAAACTCGTCTAACCCTAAAGAATTTGCAATTTTATCCTCTATCTGGTTTAAAAATCTGATACTTAATCCTTGAGCTATTAAATTAATCATTTCTTCTTGTAAAATTGTTCCAATTTCTCCTTCGCTTAATCCGGCATAGTTTTTATTAAACATCAATAGAGAAATTATCTCGCTTTCATTTAAAGCAGGAGAAGAACTAAAAGTAACCATAGGTTGAGCAAGGATTCCACTTACAGTGACAAACACATCAATATCATCAATTTCCGTCTTTGCTCTTATATCTAAAATCATATCTTCCCCGGTAGAATCAGCAAATATTACTTTACCTTC
>CAYTVM010000189.1:0-4457 GCA_964441685.1 uncultured Atribacterota bacterium
ATTCGAAATCTAATTTATAAATATTTTCCCACCTTACTTGTATTAACACCATATCTAATAAGTGACTCCATCATTAATAATGCACTTACTACGCCATCAATAATCGGAACATCAATTATTTTTTCGATTTTTTTATCAAAACCAGCCATCCCTGCACAGCCTAAAATTAACACTTCAGCACCATCTTCTTTTACTGCCTTTACTCCTTCCTGAATAAGTTTCTCCATTTTGTTTTCATCAGTTGCAATAACTCCTAATCCGGTTACACGAATAGAAGCACATCGATTTTCTAATCCGTATTTTCTTACCAAATCTTCTTTTTGAGGAATCTTTTTTCTTTTTAAAGAAAGTATACTAAATTTATGCCCCAAAGGTAAAGCAAAAAGCATTGAAGCTTCTCCGATACCTATTACTGGTTTATCCGTTAATTCTCTAAGCAAGTCTACTCCTATATCACTATGACAGGCAATTATAAACCCATCATACTTGTCTTTCCATTCTTCAAATCTTTCTAATAAATATTTTTCAGAAATAGCAGCATCACGATAACTTTCTATACCTGGTGGAGCTTCTTTAATATATTTAACTTCTACTTCTGTCTCTGGTAAAGCATAACTTTTGCAAATTTTTTCAATACCCTCTGTTACTTCAGATGAGCTATTAGGATTTATACACAGTATTTTCAAAATAAACCTCCTGTGAAAAAATATACTATTAACTATTTATCAATTAACTTGCCCTGTTTTTCTATCTTTTCAGCAACATCTTTTAATCCGAGCTTCTCTAAACCTGTTCTAGTCTGCATCCCGGTTTTTTTATCCCATCCCGAAAGTTCATAGAACTCATCAAGCATCTCGTTATATTTCTTTTCCTCAATTTTAAAACCTTTATAGGGTCCAGTTTTTACTTCCTCCTCTCGAAATCTCTTGGGCGGAAGATCATCTTTACGAGATATATCAGTGTGTAACGTATTAAATGCTTTTTCAAGATTTCTGCCTATGTCCGCATAATGGTTCATTAACTCTTCTTCGGTCAAATCAAGTCCCATTCCAGCATTAATAAGCTCTGCAAAATCTGCTATGGTAAGAAAATTGGCTCCAGACCAGGTTCCTACGTAATTACAGATACCCAGGTTATCTTCTAATTCTTTAGTCTTCCCCTGCCAAACTACACCCTTGGCCTGATTTTGGTAATTAGTTACATCAAAATTACCAGGTCTCGGTTTAGGACCGTATCTATTACTTCCCATAGTCGCTCCTCTTAAATGCCTCCCCGCCACAGGTGAGGTAGATACAGCCAACGCCCAGCCCTTGGGAACACGAAAAGGTTCGATTGAAGGCTGCCCTTTTACTTGAATTAGATAATATTCTGAATGATAACCGATCTTTTTCGCCGCCTCTACCATACCATCAGCTAATAAATTCCCGATTCCTTCTCTATGAGCTAATTTTTTAATCATTTTTATTAGTACTTCACTATTCCCCCAATCTAATTCTAAACCATCAGTGTCTTCTTTAGTTATAATGCCTTTTTCATATAATTCAAAAATCCAGGATAGTCCAGCTGCCACATAATCACCATCTAATCCTAATTCATTAGTAAGCAGCCAGGATTCCACCACAGATTCCGGATTTGAAATATCAAAGCGACAAGCATGTCCCATAATGGTATTAATCCAAAAACCCTCACCTTTATTACCTTTATATTTTCCTTTATCTATTTCCATATATGGCATACATCCAGTAGGACAAGAATAACAAGCACGTACTCCTTTTTGCATGTTGGGAACACCTGTTTTAAAATTCATTAACTTGATTCTATTTTTCCTCTCCCATTGATCATCTTGTCCATTTTTAACCACGATATTAGTATTCCATCCTTCCCATTCAGGATCAGAATAGAGACTCAATGGGGCTTTGTGCATCATTTCCGTATTAGGTTCATTTTTACACTGCTGGTAGCATTTCGCTACTGCTTTTATGAATCTTTCCGGTTCAGCAACTTCAATTTTTCCATGTCCCCGAACTACAATAGCCTTTAATCTTTTATCTCCCATGACACAACCTACACCTGAACCACCGGCAGCTTTGGATGTATCAATAATAATTGCCGAACCTTTAACTCTATTCTCTCCGGCTGGTCCGATAGAAGCAATTTTTATATCATCATCACCAAGTTTTTGCCGTAATATTTTTTCTGTTTCGAAAATAGTTTTACCCCATATTAAATTAGCATCTCTAATCTCAATATCATTGTCGTTTATATACAAATAAACTGGCCTTTCCGATTTACCGATAATAATTATATTATCATATCCGGCATATTTTAATTCTGCCCCCCAGAAACCTCCTACATTAGCTGAACCTTTCCCTCCACTAAATACATTGATAGAAGAAACATCTACTCTACAGGCCCCGGGAGCCATTGTTCCCACTAAAGATCCTACTCCAAAACAAAGAAGATTCTCCGGATCACACCATTTTGTTCCTACATCTATTTCATTGAACATAATAAGAGAATTAATTCCTCTACCACCCAATGTTTTCTCAACATATTTCTTAGCATCTTCAGTCCATATCTTTTTATTAGATAAGTCTATCCGTAAAATTTTACCCGCAAGACAACCTTTAATATCTCCTTTTTTAATCATGTTCTCTTGCCTCTTTTACTACTTGAAGTGCTCCATAAATACAGTATTTGACACATAAAGGTTCTTTCTCATTGATACATTGGTCACAGGATGTATTCATGCGCCATTTGATGGTACCATTTTGCGGATTACGAGAAACAATTATACTGCTCCGTTCAGGCCAGAAGGTTTTGGTATGATGAAAGGAACAGGCTAATTGACAGGTTTTGCAGGCATAACATAAATTATTATTTCTAATAATCTTCATAATTTTCCCTTTAAAAAAGCAAAATAACAGATTAAATATATTATTATAATAAAACTACTAATAATAAATGATAATTTCATATATTATATTTATATCTAATTGATATTTTTTAAACACAATCAGAAAGAATAAATATTTTTTAAGTGTATAGGGGTTGTAAATTTATTACAACCCCTATTTTGCATGACTCTATATCATCTGTCCTTCCATTCCGGAGCTGGATAAATTGGAGCATTTTCCTGGGAAGATTCAGGGTATACAATAACATATTCACTGTTTTGTACTTGAATTACAGGATGCGGCCATTTAATATTTTGACCTTTTTCATTAAAGGCAATGGCCGGCCAGGTTGTAAGCTCGACATCCAAACTTGAAAGAGCTTCTCTCACTTTATCGGTTTCAATAGAATCTGCTTTCTCTATAGCTAATTGCAGTAAAGTTCCTGCAGCACTGGCACTGGATACATGGTATTCCGGCATATAATCTTCTCCAAATTTATCTTTACATGCTTGTACATAACCTGCGGTAGTTCCGAATACTTTATCACTATTTTTCATGCCTGGCAGCCACCATTCACCTTCAAAAGCATATTCAGCATCTGCTCCTAATTCCGCTATAAAGCTGGGAATCATAACTCCAACAGAAAATACGTACATTTTAGGATTAATATTTAATTCTTTACAAATTCGCATTACCATCAAGCTATCTGCTGTATAACCAGCATCTACCAAAATATCAGGATTTAAGTTTTTCACTTGAGTAAGCAAAGTAGATATATCAGTGGCACCCGCAGGATATTTTTCAAAAAGAACGACATCAAATCCCAATTCTGCAAACTTATCTCTTGCTCCCTCAGCACAGCTTAATGGGAACAGATCATTCGCTGCTATAATAGCTACTGTTTTTGGCTTGGGGTCTAAATTCTCTGCCATATAAGCTATAGGTACCATTAACATAGGAGCCGGCGGAAGAACGGAAAATACATTTTTATATCCTCTTTCGTACACATTAGTAGCATTTGCTTCCGGAGCTATAGTAATTTTATTGTATTTTTCTGCGATTGCTGTAGTAGCAAAGGTAATAGAACTGGAAAATGGACCAAATAAAAAATCTACTTTGTTCTGAGTTATCAACATTTCGGTAAGTTTTGCACCTCTTACTGGAGTACTTTCATCATCATAATAAACCATCTTTACTTTATAATTTATCCCTCCGGCAGTAATACCTCCATGACTATTGACCCAATCTTCCCATACTTCATATCCATCCTTAACTAATCTTCCCTCATAAGCTATTTTACCGGTTAAAGAAACTGCGACCCCAATTTTTATTATATTTTCCTGAGCAGACACTATTCCGGTTAAGCCAAGTAATAAAATACTAATTAACATGACAATAATAATTATTTTTTTCACTTTTTTATCCTCCATTTTATTTGATTAGAAAATTTTTTAATTATCTTTCTGTTCTACTATACTTCCTTCTTTGTTTTCATCTACCACCTCTTTTTCTTTTTTCTATTTCACTTGCAAGAATCACTTTCCCAAGTATTCAAACTAT
>CAYTVM010000190.1:0-1760 GCA_964441685.1 uncultured Atribacterota bacterium
AGGAATTTCTAGTGATAACCGAGATTTAGGGAAAAAAGCAAAACAAGGTGATGAAAGAGCGATTAGAGCATTGTCTGTCTTCGATTACGGGATAAAAAAATATATCGGAGCTTATGCGGCAGCCATGGGCGGAGTCGATGTGGTTATCTTTACTGCTGGTATTGGTGAAAATGCCTGGAAAGCAAGAAAGGGAGCTTGTGAAGGATTAGAATTTTTAGGGATAACAATTAACCCAGAAAAAAATAAAGCTTGCAGCAATGAAACCATTATAAGCAATGATGATGCGAAAGTAAAAGTAATGGTAATTCCTACTAATGAAGAGCTAATGATTGCTAAAGATACAGCAGAAATTTCTGTACACTTATCGTAGTATTATGGCAAAATTTTGGAGGTAAAAATGTACAAAGTAATGAGCAAAGAAAAATTAAACGAAACGATTTATTCGATGTGGATAGAGGCCCCGGAGGCAGCTCAATCTGTCCAACCTGGTCAATTCATCATCTTAATGATTAAAGAAAAAGGAGAACGAATCCCTCTAACGGTTGCTGATTTTGATCGAGAAAGAGGATTAATTAGAGTGGTCTTTCAAATAGTAGGTAAAACCAGTGAAGAACTTTCCACCCTGGAAGAAGGAGACAGATTGTTCTCCTTTATCGGACCTTTAGGCAAAAAAACCGAGATTGGAAATTATGGTAAAATAATCACCGTGGGCGGAGGTACCGGGATCGCCTGCATCCATCCGATTGCTCGTGCTTTAAAAGAAGCTGGGAGTGAAGTCATTTCCATCATCGGTGCCCGAAACAAGGCATTGATTATCATGGAAGAGGAGCTAATAAAAGCCTCCTCAGAACTGATTGTCACTACTGATGATGGTAGTTATGGACGAAGAGGATTTGTCACTCAAGTTTTGAAAGAATTCTTAGATAGGGATAAAGCAATTAAGAAAGTATGGGCTATCGGTCCGGCTATGATGATGAAGGTGACCTGTGAAACTACCAAACCTTATCCCGTAGAGACTATAGTTAGTCTGAACAGTATTATGGTAGATGGTACCGGCATGTGTGGTTCCTGTAGAGTGACCATCGGGAAAGAGACGAAATTGGCCTGTACCGATGGACCGGAATTTGACGGACAATTAGTAGATTGGGTAGAATTTATAAATCGTCTCTCCCGTTATAAAGATGCGGAGAAAGAATCCTGGGATTTCTATCACGAACATACTCACGTATGTAGCTGTGAAAGGGGAATAAATTAATGGCTGAAATGATACCCCCTAAAAAAAGGATGCAAAGAGAACAGGTTCCGATGCCCGAACAAGAGCCTAAAGAGAGAATTTGTAATTTCAAGGAAGTACCTTTGGGTTACACCCAAGAACAAGCTATTTATGAGGCTCAAAGATGTCTGCAGTGTAAAAATCACCCTTGTGTTTCGGGTTGCCCGGCAGAGATTAATATCCCCAAATTTATCGCAAAGATTGTTGAGGAAAATTTTGCCGAAGCATATTTGGAAATCTTAAAGACGGATAGTCTTCTGGCTATGACCGGAAGGGTATGTCCTCAAGAAGAACAATGTCAGCAGGTTTGTGTTTTAGAAAAACAGGGAAAACCGATAGCTATCGGTCGATTAGAACGATTTGTCGCTGATTGGGCTCGCGAAAATAATGTTCACGGAAAGTTACCAAAGATGAGTAAAAGAGAACAAAAAGTAGCCATAGTAGGTTCTGGTCCTGCTGGACTCACCTGTGCCGCTGATTTAGCTAA
>CAYTVM010000190.1:1860-4424 GCA_964441685.1 uncultured Atribacterota bacterium
TAGCCATAGTAGGTTCTGGTCCTGCTGGACTCACCTGTGCCGCTGATTTAGCTAAGTTAGACTATGAAGTGACTATCCTTGAAGCTCTACACCAACCCGGAGGAGTCTTGGTCTACGGTATTCCTGAATTTCGTCTCCCTAAATCGATCGTAGAATACGAAATAAAAGAAATTAAAAAATTAGGGGTGAAAGTAGTTACTAATTTTGTAGTAGGAACTACCAAAAGCGTTGATCAATTAACTCAGGAATTTGATGCTATTTTCTTAGCCAATGGGGCAGGTGCTCCGCGGTTTATGAATATTCCCGGAGAGAACTTAAATGATGTTTATTCAGCCAATGAATTTTTAACTCGTTCTAATTTAATGAAAGCTTATCGCTTCCCCGAATATGATACACCTATTAAGATAGGCAAAAGGGCAGCGACTATCGGAGCAGGAAATGTGGCCATGGATTCAGCACGTACTGCTTTAAGGTTAGGGGCAGAAAAGTCTTACATTGTCTATCGTAGGTCCCGAAAAGAAGTACCTGCTCGGGCAGAAGAAATTCATCATGCTGAAGAAGAAGGAATCATCTTTCATTTTCTTACTCTTCCTATTAAAGTATTGGGTGATGATAAAGGTAATGTTATCGGAATGGAATGTCTGAAAATGGCATTAGGTGAACCGGATGATTCGGGTCGAAGAAGACCTATTCCTATTCCCGGTTCTCATTTTATAATCGAAATAGATATGGTCATAGACGCTATTGGGACTTTAGCTAATCCCATTGTAGCGAGAAGCGCTACCGGAGTTGAGATTAACCAATGGGGTTATTTCATGATAGATGATAACACCAAAGCTACTACCAAAGAAGGGATATTCGCCGGAGGAGATATTGTCAGAGGTTCGGCGACAGTCATATCGGCAGTAGGCGATGGTAAAGCAGCAGCCCGGGCAATGCATGAATTCTTATCTTCGGGTAAAAGCTTGAGAAATAAATAAATAACATGAATTATTTTAAAAAAGGGAGGCAAGCAACAAACTATAAAGAAATTTGAGAATTTTAAATTTTTTAAATCATATCTAAATTAAAATTTTAAGAGATTGTTCAGGAGGATTTTATAAAATGACTAAAGAAAGAAACCCATTTAAAATTGTACAAGCACAGTTTGACCATAATGCAGAAGTTTTAGGACTAGATCCCGCTTTGCAAGAATTTATGAGAGATGCTGAAAGAGAGATAATAGTTCGTATTCCGGTAGACATGGATGACGGAACAACTAAAACTTTTACCGGTTTTAGAGTTCAACATTCAAGCGCAAGGGGTCCCGCCAAGGGCGGTATTAGATTTGCAGAAGAAGAGACTCTCGATATGGTTCGAGGATTGGCAATGATGATGGCTTGGAAATGTGCAGTTGTAGATATTCCTTTAGGTGGAGCAAAGGGAGGGATTATTGTTGATCCTAGAAAATTAACTGAGAGAGAAACAGAAAGACTTTGCCGTGGCTGGGTAAGGAAAGTTTACGATATAGTTGGTCCGGAAATGGATGTGCCTGCACCTGATGTTGCTACTAATCCTCAAGATATGCTCTGGATAATGGATGAATATGACACTATTAATAGAAACAGAAAACCTGGTTTTGTTACCGGTAAATCCGTTGGGGTCGGAGGTTCTTTGGGCAGAACAGAAGCTACCGGTTATGGTGTGATTTATTGTGTTCGTGAAGCATTCAAAAGATTAGGTTTAGATTTTAAAGGTGCTACTGCTTCTATCCAAGGAGCTGGTAATAATGCACAATATTGTTGTGAACTATTTACTCAATATGGTGGAAAAGTAACTGCAATATCTTGTTGGGATTCTAAAGACAAAAAAGCCTATACTTATAGTTGTGAAGATGGGATTGATCCTAAAGATATGCTTGCGCCTGGAACATTAGATAAATTTGGAACCGTTGACCCAGAAAAGGCAAAATCTTTTGGCTGGAAACAAGAAGATGCTGATGCCTGGTTTAAAAAACCAGTCACTGTGCTTATTCCTGCTGCTATGGGGAATGCAATTACAGAAGAGAATGTAAATGATATTAATTTTGATACAGTTAAAGTATATGCCGAGGCTGCTAATACACCGACTACTTTAGAAGCAGATGAAGTATTAAAAGCGAAGAATATTTATATGATTCCTGATTTCCTTTGCAACGCAGGGGGAGTAACTGTTTCTTATTTTGAAGAAGTTCAAAATAATATGAATTTCTACTGGTCAAAAGAAGAAGTTATTGAAAAATTAGATCGTATAATGACCAATGCTTTTAATGCAGTCGCAGATTTGGCTGAAGAGAGAAAGTGTTATACTCGTGATGCTGCTTATTTGATTGCGCTTCAACGTGTAGCTAAGGCAGTAGAAGGTAGAGGTTGGGTAAAACCCAAGAAGTAAAGATAGTATCGAGTATCAAGCATATAGTATCGAGTCAAGAAAGAAAAGAAAAATGCAGGATAATATTGAGTAAAGATAGTATATAGCATCGAGTATATAGCAAAGACAATAGTAGTCAAGAGACAGAAATCGTACTCTTTATTCCCTCTCCCCTT
>CAYTVM010000191.1:0-4411 GCA_964441685.1 uncultured Atribacterota bacterium
AAATGGTAATCTGAATGATGAAAAGTTGGTAATTTTTCACTGCCAATTCTAATGTAAACCGGGCCGATGTACTGAGCAGCTTCTTTTACGCATGCTTCTATTTCAATAGCATCAGAGGGTACAAGTACTACCATATTAGGTAAACTCCTCATCACTGCTATGTCTTCCAAGGATTGATGCGTGTATCCTAAATAAGAATAGTCAAGTCCGGAGTTGCGTCCGGCAATTTTAACATTTGTAAAAGTATAAGCTAAATCATCTCTCACTTGCTCAAAACAACGCATGGTAATAAAAGGAGTGATAGCACAAAAGAAAGGAATCTTCCCGCTTAAGGCAAGCCCTGCACAAAAACCAATCGCCGATTGTTCTGTCAAACCAAATTCTAAATGCCTTTCGGGAAAATTCTCCTTAAAAGGGCCGAGTCCTGAGCTGCCCGAAGAATCAGTCGATACGGCCAAGATACGTGGGTCTTGTTTAGCCAATTCCAAAACTTGATTACCGAATACTTTTCGTGGATCGTTTAATTCTTTCATAGGTTATTCATCCCCAATTCAATAAAAGCTTTTTTCATTTCTTCATCTGTTGGTTTCCAATAATGATATTTGTAATTATTCTCCGCAAAAGAAAGCCCTTTCCCTTTTATGGTATTTGCTATAATACAGGTGGGACAATCTTTTTTAATGGGTAAGTTTTTAAGTGCTTTAAGTATATCCACAAAATCGTGTCCATCAACCTCAACGGTTTGCCACCCAAAAGAACTCCATCTCGCTGATAACGATTCTGTGTTTAAAACATCTTTTGTATTTCCGTGTATTTGAAGTTTGTTTCTATCAATGATAGCTATTAGATTATCTAATTTATAATGACTGGCTATTGCGGCTGCTTCCCAGACAGATCCTTCAGCAATTTCACCATCACCCATAAGGACATAAACTTTGTAATCTTTCTGATCTATTTTTCCAGCAAGTGCCATACCCCCTCCTATCGCAAGGCCATGCCCCAAAGATCCCGTATTGGCTTCTACTCCAGGCAGCTTGTGTCGATCGGGATGACCAGGCAGTTGACTATTTAAAGAATCGTATGTACTGAGTATTTTTTTATCGAAATATCCTTTTTCTGCCAAAACAGAATATAAAGCAAGACACTTATGCCCTGCGCTTAAAATAAATCGATCTCTATCTTTCCATTGAGGGTCTTGCGGCTTACATTGTAATATAGAAAAATACAATGCGGTAATAACCTCTATACATGAAAGACTACCACCTACATGGCCACCCTTTCCGGATTGAATCATTGTGATAATATTTCTTCGTAAATTTAGTGCTGTTTGCTTTAAATCATTAATTTGGTTATCCGAAATTTCCACTTAATTTCTCCCTTTATTTTATTATTATTTTACATATTTTTAAACAAGCAAATATTTCAGCAATATCTCAATCAGCATTCATTGTAACATATTTATTTAAAAAATCAATTATTTTTCCCACTTTTTAATTTAAAAATAAAATTAGGTTAGCCCCGTTTTAAATGAGAAAATTTTTTAAATTTTTTCAAATAAGGGATTAACCCCCCGTTTTCTAAAATAGTCAATAGCTGAAGAGGGAATTTTTCAATTGATAAGGTCTTTCCGGAGTCATTTAAAATGATTAAGCCTTCTTCAAGATTAACTCGTATTAAATCTTCCTGGTGTATTTCTTTTACTATGCCAGGACATTTAACTATAGGCAATCCCACATTTAGAGCATTACGATAAAAAATACGGCCAAAAGATTCAGCTACTACCGCCTTAATTCCGGCGCATAGAATAGCGCGGGGAGCATGTTCTCTGCTGGAACCGCAGCCAAAATTCTTACCAGCAACTATTATCCAATTTTCACCCTCTATCTTTTTATAAAAATCCGGGATGGTGTCTTCCATGGCATGTACGGCAATTTCATCCGGTAAAGTTAGATAAAGATATCTTCCCGGGTAAATCTGGTCTGTATCAATATCGTCTCCCACTTTAAAGACTTTTCCAGTTATTATAGATTTAAACATTTAGTATATTCCCTTTTCTTAAGTTGTTTGTATTCATTTGGTTTTATAAAAATTCTCGAGGGTCGGCTATAACTCCCTTTATTGACGAGGCAGCTGCAGTGGCTGGAGAAGATAAGAATATTTTAGCTTCTTTACTGCCCATCCTTCCCGGGAAATTCCTGCTGGAGCTAGATATACATGATTCACCTGAGGATAGAACGCCTTCATGTGCGCCCAGGCATGGACCGCAGGAAGGCGTTGTCAAGGTGGCGCCTGCATTTAATAAAATCTGAATATATCCTAATTCAATGCACTTCTGTAATATTTTATGGGAAGCGGGAACAATAAGCAATCTAACAGAGGTAGATATTTTTTTATCTTTTAAAATTTGTGCTGCTATTTTAATATCATTAATTCTCCCTCCTGTGCATGTCCCGATCAGCGCTTGTTGAATTGGTTTCCCTGCCGCTTGAGAAACTGATACTACATGATCTACTCTATGAGGAAGAGCAACCTGTGGTTCAAGTTCGGATATATCAAAATTAAAAATTGATTCATATTCTCCTCTATTTATATTATGTGTTCTTTTTATAGATTTCAATTCTTTATATTTCTTTGGATTAGTATGTAAAATATATTCCATGACTTTTTCATCCGGCCTAATATAGGTAACTTTTGCTCCCATTTCCACCGACATATTACAGAGAACCAAACGCTCATCCAAAGACATTTTCTTTACTATATCTCCGTCAAACTCTATTGCCTTATATAAGGCAATATCTGTTCCCAGCTGAGAAATAATATAAAGAATAATATCTTTTGCCATGATTCCTTTTCCCATTTTCCCTCTTATATTGATTTTTATGATTTCCGGAACTCTAAACCATATCTCCCCGGTAAGTAAAACGGCGGCCATATCTGTTGCACCGATTCCGGTTGAAAAAGCACCGAAAGCCCCGTGAGTGGTGGTGTGGGAATCCGTAGCAACCAGGACCATTCCCGGCCAGACCAAGCCTGCTTCCGGCATGACTTGATGGCAAACTCCCCGATTAATATCAAAAAAATATTTTATTCCTTGTTCCTGGGTAAACTCCCGCATTTTTCTCTGATTTTCTGCGGCTTTAATGGTAGGTGCGGGGGCATAATGGTCCATAACAAAGGTTATTTTTTGAGGGTCCCAGACTTTATCCCCTCTCATCTCTTTAAAAGATAATAGCACCTGTAAATACAAATCATTTATTTCTGCTAAATCTACTTTAGCCACAATGAATTCACCAGGTTTAACTTTTTCTCGACCAGCAGCGCGAGCTAATATCTGATGTAAAGGATGCATTAAAATATAAATCTCTCTTTCTTTAAAAGTGTTTTATAAAATAATTTAAGATGAATTCATAATATTTAATTCCAAAACTTTTTAAACTAATTGCGGTACAACGGTATTTCCCGAGGGGAGAATGTAGGCCTGAAAATCTTCTCCGTATTTATTTTTAACATAATCTGTCGCTTGAGAAAAATCATTCATAGGAATAAAAAATAGCTTGCGGACTTTGTCTTGGGGCAGGGAAGATATTAAAATCACCTCTACTTCTTTTACCACCCTGGCAATACTGTAAGCTTTGTGGCCGCCTAAAACAAATTTCTTCTTCAAGCGTTTAATGATATCATCGGGAGAGTTTGCCTCTTCTATCCACTTTTCAAAAGTATCTTCTCCGTAACCCTCAGAACATTCAGCAATCAGGATAATTGTTCCTCCTGATTTTACTGCCTGGTAGCCATTATCTAAGGCTTTCTGAGCCTGATAAACATTAATATCTTTAGGATAACCGCCAGTACTGGCAATGACAACATCTGCTTTTTTTTCAATAGGGCAGATGTATATTTGCTTACACATCTCTACTCCCTGCTGCCATGAAGCTAATAATTCTCCCGCAACAATTTCGATGATTTGGTGATTTTCATCGGTTACCACATTGATATTAAAATCCACCCCTACTTTCTCTGCTGCCTCCTGCATTTCCTCATGTACCGGATTACCTTCCAGGTTTCCGGCTCGGGCATTTGGGTGAACCATGTTAGCATGATTGGCTTCAATGGTCTTTCTCCCGGAAATACCGGGAAGGATGGATTTCCTTCCTCCCGAAAAACCAGCAAAATAATGGGGAACGATGACTCCCGTGGTAATGATAAAATCTATATCTGAGACAATCGGATCAACCCAGAGCTTATTGCCGCTTTTTAAATGACCCAGATCTTTCAAGTGGGGATCATCACAGTCATGATTCATGAATTGATAAGCAGAAAAAATACTTTCCCCAAACATTTCCTTTATTTCTTCCGGAGAGTTACTGCGGTGTATCCCGGTAGCTACCATAAAAATTATATTTTCTTTTTTTAT
>CAYTVM010000192.1:0-4354 GCA_964441685.1 uncultured Atribacterota bacterium
AGGGCAGGTGTTGACTACTATAGTATTTTTCCCGATTTTGAAGGATTATCAGAAAGAATAAAAAATGAATATTATAGAAATAGGTAACATATTTAGCGTATTATCCTTTTATATTATCGACAAAACCATAAAATAAAAGATTAACCACTTCTAAAAAAGAAGAACCGTTTAAAAATTCCAAATCAGAAATCAAAGAGAAAAAGAAGAAAGAGGATTTAGTAAAATAGTTTCCTCCACCATTTAGGTTGTATCTTCTTTAGTTTTTGTTTTAATTCTGAAATGACATCTTGAGCGGCAATCTCTCCTTCTCGAATACATTGTTCATGCTTGGAAAAATCAGACCAATGAAAACGCCCTACTTTAGGGGTAATTATTATATCTGCAAAAGATAATTGTAATTTTCTTAATTCGGCAGAAGTAATAGAATCAGATCGGAAAAAAATTTCTACGGCATTATTAAATTCTGCTCTCTTTTTAATGGTTTGACTTACGTTAACTGCAATAACAAAATTTGCTCCTAACGACTGAAGCGCTTCTATTGGTACTACATCGACTATCCCTCCATCAACTAATATTTTTTTGTCTAATATCACCGGAGGAAACATTCCGGGAATAGAAGAACTCGCCAAAAGAGCATCGAATAATTTTCCTTGATTTAAAATTACTTTTTCTCCCTTTACTAAATCTGCAGCCACTGTAGCAAAGGGTATTTTGGTATCCAAGAAAGTATTGTCATTTACTAACTCTTTGATAATTTTCTTTACTCCTTCTCCCTCATTAATATACTTTCTTCTAAGTTCAAGATTAAGAATATAACCTTTTTTTAGAAAATCAGACATTTTTTTTAAAAAAAATGGTTTATCTTTTTCCCCTTTTTCATTAAAAGAAAAGTCGATATTAAACTCGCTAATTTTGGAATATTTCTCTGCAATTTTTTCTATAGCAGAAATATCTTGTTTTAAGGCATATACTCCTCCGATAATAGCCCCCATTGAGGTGCCGGCAATTAAGTCAATGGGGATATTTTCTCTTTCTAAAACTTTTAATACGCCTATATGTGCAAGACCCCGAGCCCCGCCTCCTCCTAAAGCTAATCCTACTTTCAATTTTTCTTTTGCCACTACTTTCAACCCCAATCCATATCTATTAAGTCATTGGATTCCTACTATAATTTATCCTATTAAACAAATACCTACCAAGTATAGAATAGAAAACACCAGTAAAAGTAAGTGCAGAAATAATAAAAAAATTACTATTTAATTTCAACACCCAAAATATCTTTCATTTGTTTTAAGGCAAAATCATGGGCTTCTTGACCAAAGGAAGCCACAATATCTTTTTTTAAAACTGTGACTTTATAGTTTAATATCCTGGCACTAACAGCAGTATACAAAACACAGATATTACTGCATACTCCATCAACTTTAATTCTATAATCTCTTCTTCTCTCAAAGAAATATCTAAATCAGTCTGAAAAATCCACTATATCTTCTTTTATAAACTAATAAATCGTCTTCCGATGGTTTTAATTCTTCGATCATATTCGCTCCCTCAGTTCTGAAAAGGTAGTGTGGAGGAAAAAGATTATATTTTATTAAATTTTTTATCATCTAACCGATGACGATCACAAATGTAGAATAAAAGGGGTTTTTCTTTTTTAAATTTCTCCAACTATATTTGAATAGGTGAAATAATTTCCTCTACTCTATTTCTTACATATCATTCTTCACTTTTTCTGATAAAATCATTAAACATATCGATTATTAATAATGCTTTTTTATTTAATTAAAAATCAACCTCTCTTGGTTTTTTCCTTTCCAACATCATTTTGGTAAATTTATCTAAATCTATAATATATCTTTCTACAGTCCCTTCTCCTATCTTCTCCGCTTCATCAAAAGCGATTACCTGAAATGTTAATCGATTTTGAAAAATATCAATTAGGGTTGCATCAGCAGTAACCGTCATGCCCATAGGAGTAGCAGCTAAATGAGTAATCGATATTTTAGTAGCTACTGAAATAAAACCTTCTGGAAGATTTTTTTTCACTGCATTTATAGCAGCCAAATCCATTAAAGAAACTAACATAGGGGTGGCAAAGGCAGGGGGCATGGGTTTGGCAAATTTCTCTGCTGAATTTTCCTGACTCACTGTTGTTTGAGCTATTCCTTTTAAACCCTTTTCAAGATTAAATTCTATCATTTTTTTATCCCCTTTCTAATTATATTTTATTGTAAAGGAATTTCCTTTTTCAGTAAGCTCTATCCGTATCTCGTATCTCGTAAAGAGAATAGAAGCCAGAAGACAGAATTCAAGAGTCAGAACGAAAAAAAGGAAAACCTATCTCTAACAAATAATACGCAATACAAGAGAAAAAGTTTTGAATCGATTGATGGATAATTCCCTCTTGAATATATCTACCCCCTTATCCTTATAAAATTTAATCCATACTCCACTACTTCAATAGAACCGATACATTTAAAAATTACATCCAGGCTATAACCTACTATAAACTTCGACAGATAATTCTTAATATCCTTCTTTTTATATTTAAAATTTGATTATTTCCATATTTTTTGCTAAAAAGTAGAATTAGCAGCTACTACCCTCATCCCCGGTGTAAAATTTTCACCTTACTACCTACCTCTATTATATCACCGGCAAACTCATCTCCAAAAACAAAAAATGTAGTAAATCCTAAATCTTGATGCTATCTGGTAATTAAAATATTTCTCTTTAAAATTATATTTATGGTATAAGTGTAGATAAATATTTGAATGGGTTCTGATATTATTCGTGGAAGCATTAATACATTCCAGGGAAGATCAAATAAAATATGCAAAAAATACGGTATTAACATAATAGAAGTTATCACCTGCCCTATGGTAATGGCTATGCCTAAATCAAAAACATTAGGTTCATCTTTTCTTATTAAAATCAAAATAGTCGCCGGAATTATTCCGGTCAAGGCAGAAGTTAAAGTAAAGTGAGGCATATACGCCCCTATAGGATTGATGAAATATCCCAATAAGTCAGAAAAGGCTCCAATCAACCCTCCGGCTAATGGACCAAATATAATACCTCCTAAGATTATAGGTAATCTCCCCAGACCGATCCTGATTCCCTCTACGCCCCCAATGGCAACACGCAGGCTGGCTATCCGAGTTAAAATGATACTTAAGGCAATTAAAAGGCCTATGGTGGTAATTTTATGAGATGATATTCTCATTTAATTTTCCTCCTTGATATAGCATTGAAATTGATATAGCTTTTTATCTGCTACATCAAGAAGAATTTTTAAAAGGCATTTTTTCGATGTAGCAGCGGACGCGATAACCTACCGCAGGATTAAATCCTTTCGTTTAGAGACAACGTCCCATTCTCTAACACTTAACGCAGATTACCTACTCTGACAAGATATTTTATCTAGCTTGTTCCAGTTTACCTCCCATACATACTGCAATTATTTTTTTAAATTATTTACTTTTCCAAATCTATAACTATTAAAAAATATAAGTCTATCTTCTGCTGCAAATGATCTAAATTAAAGTGATTAATCATTCTTTTTCTTCTAAAATGCAGTATTATTAAAATTCCAATCCCTTCAATTTCTACCTCTACCTTATCTCCTGTCTCTAACTGCCCTACTCCAGAAGGAGTTCCTGTTGCAATTATATCTTCCGGGAATAGAGTCATTATTTTAGAAATACAACGACTATCCCACCACCTTTTTAAACACTCTTAAAAAATTACCTCCCAATATTTTTTCAATTTCTCCCTCCTTGTAACCTCGATTAAGCAATTCCGCAGTAATATTGGGAATTTTATCAACTCCCCCTAATCCTAAAGGAAGACCACCTGTCCCATCAAAATCAGAACCTAATCCTACATAATCTATCCCTGCTTTTTCTACCAAATAATCAATATGTGTTACAACATCTTTTACGGTAGTTTTTCTTTTTTCTTGAGTTAAAAAATTAGGTACAAAGGTTATTCCTATTACTCCATCTTTATCAGTTAAAGCTTTAATTTGTTCATCTTTTAAATTTCGAAGATGGGAACATAAAGCATAACAATTAGAATGGGAAGCAATAATGGGAGTCTTACTTCTTTTAATCACATCCCAAAAACCAGTCTCTGAAAGGTGAGAGACATCAATTAACATCCCCAAGTCATTCATCTCATCTATAACTTTTAAGCCAAACTCGGTTAAGCCACTGCCAGTTCGGGATTCACCAATTCCATCTGCAATCTGATTTCTTTGATTCCAGGTGAGGGTTAAGAGCCTGACCCCTAATCTATACAATACTCTCAATACTCCTAAATCACCTTCCAAAGCCTCTCCTCCTTCAAT
>CAYTVM010000193.1:0-4338 GCA_964441685.1 uncultured Atribacterota bacterium
GGAGAGTTTGTTTCCTTTGTTCCCTTTGCCCCAAGATTTCCCTTTGAATTATGGATTTTATCCAAAGAACATACTTCTGATTACACTCAAATTACCAGAAGTGGTTTTTCCAGTTTAGCCCTAGTTTTAAAAAAAACTCTTCAAAGATTAATTAAAGGGTTGGATGATCCACCTTTCAATCTCATGATTCATACTACTCCTCTGGATGAGCTGAATCTTCCTTATTATCACTTTCATATAGAGATTACTCCAAGATTAACAAAGGTCGCAGGCTTTGAATGGGCAACCGGATTCTATATAAACCCAACAAAGCCAGAGGATACAGCGGCTTATCTGAGAGAGGTTGAATTATGAAAATCTTCTTTGTTGCCCCTGAAGCTACCCCTTATGTTAAAACAGGTGGTCTTGGTGATGTTACGGGTACTCTTCCAAAGTATCTTAAAGATTCAGGAGTTGAAGTTTCCTTAATTCTTCCCTTTTATAAGATTATTAAAGAAAAAAAATTACCTTTAAATAAAGTTTTTTCTTCTGCTTTTTCTTTGAACGGAAATAATTTTTTTTATTCCGTTTACAAAAATAATGATAATTCTGAATTTGATACATATTTTATTGAAAATAATGAGCTTTTTTTTAGAGATGGAATTTATAGTAAAAAGGGAATTGATTATTTAGATAACTATATAAGATACTCCTTCTTCTCATTGGCATCACTTAAATATATTTTTGAATTTGGTGATTGTGATGTTATACACATTCACGACTGGCAAACTTCCCTTATCCCAGTCTATAAAAAAATTTATTATCCTAAAAGAGAAGAAAAAGTTTTACTAACAATTCACAACATTGCATATCAGGGTATTTTTAATAAAGAAATTTTGAAAGAAATAGATTTACCAGAAAGTGTATTTAATATAGAAGGTCTTGAATTTTATGGGAATGTAAATTTTCTGAAGGGAGGGATTGTATTCTCAGATTTTATAAATACTGTTTCGTCAAGTTATGGAAAGGAGATTCAAAAAGAAGAGTTTGGTTTTGGTTTGCATAATTTATTATTAAAAAGAAGAGACTATATTACTGGAATAATAAATGGAATTGATTATTCTTATTGGAATCCTGAAATTGATAAATATATAAAGGTTCACTTTGTATTAGAAACAATTGATAAAAAGAGAGAAAATAAAAACTTTCTTTATGAAGAGTTAGGAGTTTCTTTTGATTTAGAAAAACCTTTATTTTCTATAATCTCAAGAATTACTTCTCAAAAAGGTTTTGATATTTTATTTGAAGTTTTTAAGGAATTAATGGAACTTCCTTTAAATCTAATAATTCTTGGAACTGGAGATATTGAAGACGAAAAGAAATTAAAGAAATTTGGAGAAATTTATAAGGAAAAATTTATTCCTATAATAAAATTTGATGAGGAACTTTCCCATAAAATATATGCCTCAAGTGATTTTTTCCTTATGCCATCTAAATTTGAACCGTGTGGTCTTGGTCAACTAATTGCTTTAAGATATGGAGCAATACCTGTTGTAAGAAGAACAGGCGGCCTTAAAGATACAATTCAAAATTATCATGAAAAAACCAATTGTGGAAATGGAATCACCCTTGATGACTATAATTCCTTTGAACTTTTAGAAACTATAAAAAGGGGAGTAAAAATTTTTAAAGATAAGAAGGTTTATAAAAAAATACAGGAATCTGGAATGAAATGTGATTATTCATGGCGTTCGTCTTCCAAAGAGTATTTAAGGTTGTATAATAAAATGAAGGAGGGATAAAATAAAATGAAAGCAGTAATAATGGCTGGTGGTTTTGGAACAAGACTGAGACCTCTGGTGATGAATATACCTAAACCCATGGTCCCTATTGCTAATAAGCCAATAATGGCCCATCTTTTAAAAAATTTAAAAAAACATAATTTTAATGATTTAATTGTAATTCTATATCATCAGCCAGAGATCATTAAAGGATATCTTAAAGATGGGAAAGATTTTGGTGTTAATATTGAATATATTGTACCTAATGAAGATCTGGGTACTGCTGGTGCTGTAGCTCTTGCTAAAGATAAGCTCAAGGATACATTTCTGGTAATATCTGGTGACATTTTAACAGATTTCAATCTCTCAGATATCGTATCATTTCATAAAGAAAAGAAAGCTCTTGCAACGATAACCCTTACAAGGGTAAAAAACCCTCTACAATTTGGGATTGTTCTTACGAATAAGGAAGGGAAAATTACCAGATTTTTCGAAAAGCCCTCCTGGGGTGAGGTATTTTCAGATACCATAAATACTGGAATATATGTCCTTGAACCTGAGATTTTTAAATTTATTCCTACTTCTAAAGAGTTTGATTTTTCAAAAAATCTTTATCCCATTATTCTATTAAAAAAACTTCCCCTATATGGTTATATAGCTGAAGGTTACTGGAGAGATATAGGTAACTTAAAAGATTATAAAGGCGTTCATGATGATGTTATAAACGGAGTAGTTGAAATAGATATTGAAGGTAAAAGAATTGGAAAAATAGGAAGTGATATCTGGGTTGGCGAAAATTCCAGCATAAAAAATTTCAAAAATTTAAAAGGACCTATTCTTGTGGGTAGCAATGTAAAAATTGGTGAAAGTAAAATCGTTAATTCCTTTATTGGAGACAGAGTAAATATTGGTGATAATGTAGAGATTAAAGATACAGTAATATGGGAAAATAGCTCAATAGATAATAATGTAAAAATATATAATTCAATCATATGTAAAAATGTAAAATTGAAGATAAATTCCTTTTTAGAGGGAGATAATATTGTTTCGGATAATTGTGAAATTGGTAAAGGTGTAAAATTAAATCGTGGAATTTCCATATGGCCAAATAAAAGAATCCAGGATGGTGCTATTGTTTCAAGTAGTCTTGTCTGGGGAGAAATCTGGGCTGGAGTTCTTTTTGGTTCCCATGGGATTATTGGTGCAAATAATGTTGAGATAACTCCAGAATTTGCAACAAAACTTGGTTGTGCTTTTGGAACATATCTTGGTAAGGGTGCAAGGGTATTTGTAGGAAGAGATGCTCATGAATCCTCAAGAATGTTAAAGAGAGCAATAATAGCTGGTCTTATGGGGAGTGGAGTAGATGTATTTGACTTAAGGGCTTCTCCACTACCGCTTGAAAGATTTGCCATAAAGTCCATGAGTGCAAATGGAGGAATTTATGTCATGAGGTCGCCATATGATCCTTATTTAATTTGTATTAAATTCTTTGATAAATCTGGATTTGATCTCTCATCAAGTAGTCAGCAGGGAATAGAAAGAATTTTTTATAGAGAAGAGTTTTATAGAGCAGGTATTGATGAGATAGGGAAACTTGATATCCCTCCAAGAATAATAGAATCCTATAGAGATTTTTATTTAAAAAATATTGATATAAAGGTAATTAAAAATTCTAATTTAAAATTTATAATAGATTATTCTTTTGGTCCATCTGTTTTATTCTTACCAACTATAGTTGGAGATTTCGGACTTGAAATTATTTCTTTAAATGCGTACATGGACGGAAAGAGATCAGTAAGGTCCTATTTAGAGTTTTTAAGAGCTTTACAAAATATGTCGACTGTTGTAAAGTCCCTTGAGACAGATTTTGGAATACTCCTTGATGCTAGTGGAGGAAAGATTTTTGTTATTGATAAAAGTGGAGAGATATTTTCAAATACAAGATTGGTTGCTATTTTTATAAAACTTTTGAAGTTATCTACAGAAACAATTTCTATTACAATTCCTGTAAATTCTTCTTTTGGTCTTGAAGAATTTTTAAAAGAGTCTCAAGTTAAAATAAACTGGTCTTCAACTCTACCAAGTAATTTAATAAGGGAGACTTCAAAGACAAAATTCACAGCTGATAGTTTGGGGGGGTTTATTTTCCCATCCTTTCTTCCCTTCTTTGATGGAATGTTTGCAGTTGGAAAATTAATTGAACTTCTATCAAAAGTAGAAGTTAGTCTTACAGAATTAAAAAAAGGAACACCTGAAAGGGATCCAATTCATATAGAAATACAATGTCCCTGGGAACTAAAAGGGGAAATCTTAAGGAAACTTTTTGAAACATCTAAAGTAGAAGAATTAATTGAAGGGATAAAATTAAGAGAGAGTGATGGTTTTATTTTTATCCTTCCTGATAGTGATAGACCAGTTCTACATCTTTATTCGAGTTTTATAGAGGAAGGAAAAGAGAAAAGAAGGTTAGAGGAAGAAAGAGAAAAATTAGAGTCATGGATAAAGGGATAAAATGACAAATCAGTTCCCCAAAGTTGCCTATTTTTGTAGTACATGATAATAGTGATGTGTGGGT
>CAYTVM010000194.1:0-4333 GCA_964441685.1 uncultured Atribacterota bacterium
CTCTTAAATTCGATCAGGATATAACAATTATTCCAGTTGATGATTTTGATGATACAATAATGAAATTAATAAAATTATAAAAATGAAAAATTATTATAAATGATAAGAAATAATTTAATTGTATAGGAATTTCCTTTTTCCGTAATCCCTGTTTAGTGGATACTCTCTTAGCAGGGTAAACAAAAGGCAGTAAAAGAGAGAGGGCATAATTCATTGTGCCCCTACAAAAGAAAAACAGAAGCACTGCGTGCCGTTTCTTCTTGTACTAACGATTAATTTAGTCTTCTTTTATTACAATTTTATGAGTAAAATCAAGCCTGGCTATCCTGTTTTCAATATTTTTATAACCAAGGACAAACATATCGGTAGAAAGAATGTCATAATCAATCATCTTTATTAAACTATTTTGAATATCATCACCTTCTGTAGAAATTGTTTGCCTTAGATAATTTGATAATTTACTAATTAAAGGTAGGGAAGAAGTTTTTTTAATGATTCTCAATAGAGTTTTGCCTTTTTTAGAGAATCCCAAAATCCTGGCATATAAAGGCCCACATTTATTGAAAATTATAATATCTTCTTTAGATAGATTCAGCATCATGTGCCAAATTATGCGCTGAATCTTGGTACGAGTGTATCTTCTGGTTTTAATTGAATTAATTAATTGTTCAATATAGCAAGATCTTAAAGATGCTTTTTTTATTCTATTTTCCAGCCCTTCGGTTACTCCATGAATACAGGAAATATCCTCCAATGACATTCTTCTCAATAGTGCAAAAATAGATTGCTGGTAGGAGCCAAAAGTAACAGGGCCTCTACCTTCTCTAAATTCCTTTTCCAGTATATGAAAACCTGATGAAGGAATAGTTGATTTTATTTTATCATTTAGGGAAAAAAGGTTTGTTTTAGAAGCGGTCAGAGTATTAATTATTTCATTTCTAATAGAGGTAGCACTGGAAATATTACCTACAATATTTTTTTGATGATAACTCGCTCCCATTCTCTTTATTGGTAAAGGTTTAATCTTACTATTTAAATTTAATAGATGCTTAATATATTCTAAAGCTAAAATATTATTAGGGTGTTTCAATAATTTATTTAATTCTGAAGGCGGAATATTTTTTAACACTTCTATTCCCAGTGTTCTATGATACTCACATAAAGATCGAGATCTTGTCTTAGGAAATTCATTCCCGTTTTTACTATTATGTTTTATTAATTTCTTAAATTTCGCCGGTTCGATATGTAAAAAATTACTTATAGCATAAAGTGTATTAAGATCATTAGTTTCACAGCCGAAACATAGATAATCTACTATTTGAAGTGAGTCAAGCAATTTTACTGCTCCGAAGGCAAAACCGTTTGCGTCTTGAGTAGAAAAAACAAAAGGAATTTCAATGACCAAATCAACACCAGCATTTAGCGCCATTTTTGATCGAGCCCATTTATTTATAATTGCCGGTTCGCCTCTCTGTAAAAAATGTCCACTCATAACTGCTATGATGTAATCTGCTTTTGTTATTTCTTTTGCCTTAGAAATATGATAAAGATGGCCATTGTGAAAGGGGTTATATTCAACAATAATTCCTAATATTTTCAAAGTAAAATCCTCGATTTAAAAAATAGTTTATGTTATAATTATATTAAATTTTATTGAAGAATGATAGTTATATCATTAATAAAATAAAGAAAAGGAGAAGTAAATGAAATTATCGCAAGTTATTCGAGAAAAAGCCAAGAAAAATCCCAAGGTTATTGTACTTCCGGAAGGAGAAGAACCGAGGATGATTAAAGCGGCAGACACTATTGTTAATGAAGGTTTTGCCAGTTTGATACTTTTAGGGAGAGAGGATAGTATTAGATCTAAAGCCCGGGAATTAGGAATTAAATTATCAGATGAGATAAAGATAATAAATCCCAAAGATTCTGATAAAAAGAAAAAGTATGCTGATTCTTATTATCAACTCCGTAAACACAAGGGAGTAAGTTTAGATGAGGCTTATCAATTACTAGAAAATCCCCTTTATTTTGGTGCATTAATGGTCTATCATGATGATGCAGATGGTTTGGTCGCGGGTTCTATTAATGCCACAGGAGATGTTTTTAGACCAGCTCTACAGACCATAAAAACTGCTCCTGGAATAAATATTGTTTCCAGTGCTTTTATTATGGTAGTACCTAATTGTCTTTACGGAGAAAAAGGAATCATTGTTTTTGCTGATTGTGCTTTAAACCCGGAACCCAATGCCGAACAGCTGGCCGATATTGCTATCGCTAGCGCTACAACTGGAAAGGCACTAGTTGGCTTTGAACCAAAAGTAGCCATGTTATCTTTTTCCACTAAGGGGAGTGGTAAACATTCTTTAGTTGATAAAATAATCGAAGCTACTAAAATTGCCAAAGAAAAGAAACCAAATTTACTTATTGATGGAGAACTTCAGGCCGATGCCGCATTAATTCCCTCAATTGGAGAGCGAAAAGCTCCAAACAGTAAAATTGCCGGAAAAGCAAATGTCCTAATATTCCCCGATCTTAATTCTGGAAACATTGCCTATAAATTAATAGAAAGATTAGCTAAAGCTGAAGCTATAGGCCCAATCTCTCAAGGAATGAGAAAACCGATTAATGACCTTTCTCGTGGATGCAGCGCTGAAGACATAGTTAACGTAGTAGCCATTACCGTATTACAAGCAGGCGAAGTATAAATACATGCAGTTAGTCATTAGTGAATATCATTAGAGTACAGCGTATAGTGTTTAATATATAGTTTTAGATTAATAATAATTTTCCAAAATGAATTAAAAACTTAAAGCGAAAAGCGTAAAAACATAATTCAAAATTCTTAACTTTTTCTAATAAAATCAAATATCATTATAACGAACTAACTAATTAAGCATTTCTCTAGAATTAAATGATTAAAATAGAAATATTTATAAATAAATTAGTCAGTTCAGATAAAATAAAAAAAGTAGGAAGGAAAAAATTATGATCATATTATCTTTTAACTGTGGTAGCTCCTCGGTAAAATACGAGCTTTATAATTGGACAAAAAAAGAAATAGTCGCTAAAGGTATAGTAGAAAGAGTGACTATAGGAAATTCTTTTTGCGTGCACGAAGTGAACAATAAAGGAAAAATTACCATAGAGTACGATTGCCCCACTCATAAGGAAGCTATAAAATGTATTATAGATAATCTTGTTCATCCTGAACATGGTGCTATAAAAGATTTATCGGATATTTCAGCTATTGGCCATAGAGTCGTTCATGGGGGTGAGAAATTTTCCAAGTCGGTAATCATCAACCGGGAAGTCCTAAAAACATTTAAAGAACTTGCCGGTCTCGCTCCCCTGCACAATCCCCCTAATATTATGGGCATTGAAGCTGCCATGGAACTATTACCTAATATTCCCCATATGGCTATCATGGATACTGCCTGGCATCAGACGATGCCTAAATATGTCTATCATTATGCTGTACCCTACCATTGGTATGAAAAATACGGGATAAGAAGATATGGCTTTCACGGCACTTCATTATTATATGTTGCTAAAAGAGCAGCAGTTCTCCTGAATAAAGATCCCTTTGAATGCAATCTAATCAGTTGCCATATCGGAAATGGCGTAAGTATAAATGCAGTGAAAAATGGTCTTTCTTATGATACCAGTATGGGATTTACCCCTTTGGAGGGTGCCATTATGGGGACTAGAGCTGGAGACCATGATGCCGCTCTGGATTTCTACGTTATGCAAAGGGAGGGTTATTCCACTAAAGAGATAGATGATATCCTAAACAAGAAAAGTGGAATATTGGGCATTACCGGAAAGTATATAGATAGAAGAGATGTCATTGAAGCTGCTTCCAAGGGTGATGAAAGAGCCAAATTGGCCATCGAAATGGAATCTTACCGATTGAAGAAATATATTGGTGCCTATACTGCCGCTTTGGGAATAGTAGATGCCTTGATCTTTACTGCCGGAGTAGGAGAGTTGAGTGATATTATTCGTGCTAAGGTGTTAGAAGGATTGGATATATTAGGGATTAAGTATAATTCTGAAAAGAATAGGTTAGCCCGAACCAGGAATGCCGAATCCGATATTTCTGCTGAAGATTCTAAGATAAAGATATTTATTATCCCCACCGACGAAGAATTAGTCTTTGTGGAAGATGTGGTAGCCCTGCTGAAAGGTACTTATGATATTCATACTAACTTTAAATATACTTTTCAAGATAAAGATTATAAAAATTTAATGAGAGAAAGATCCTTCGAAAAAGAATGCAAAAAAAATCCTGACCTATCTAAAATTAAGGTGAATAGAAACAATAAAGAAAATT
>CAYTVM010000195.1:0-1609 GCA_964441685.1 uncultured Atribacterota bacterium
AGAAGGTATCTGCACTGCTCTCTGCATCTTATTTGCTCCGGTAAGCAGTGCCCCCAATAACAGGGAGGCCGGTATGGTTCCGATAGGATGAAGTTGGCCAAACAGGGCAGCTACAATCCCGTTAAAGCCCGCACTACCCGTAAAGCCCGATACCGAGCCATCGGTAAACAGCCGGTGATGAACTCCTAACACTTCAATTGCTCCGCCTAATCCTACTAATGCGCCGCTCAGGACAAAAGCAAGGACCATATATTTTTGTACATTAATTCCGGAAGCTCGCGAGGCTTGTATATTTTGTCCTATCATGCGGATACGAAACCCTATGGTCGTCCGCCAGAGAAAAATATATACCAGGATGGCAAAAACAACTGCCACTATGGTTCCAAAATGCAAGCGGGTAGGAATTAGACGGGGAAGATCGACCATACGAGTTAAACGGGTAGTTTGAGGGATAAATGAACCAAGTTCTATCTGAAGTGGATCCATTATCGGTCCGCGAAGAAGATAATTCATCCCATAGGCTGCAATATAATTCAGCATGATGGTGCTTAGAATTTCGTTGACTTTAAAATAAGCTTTAAGGAAACCGGCAATTCCTGCCCATATTGCTCCGCAGAGGAGTCCAACCAATAAAGCAAGTACTATTAGTATCCATCCCGATAAATCTGAAAAATTAAGACAAATTATGGTTGCAGAAAGAGCCCCGACTACCAGCTGTCCCTCCCCACCGATATTTAATACGCCGGCACGAAAGGCAATGCAGATTCCCAGCCCTACAAAAAGCAGGGGGGTTGCCTTAACTACCGTATCCGCTATAGCATTCGTACTCCCAAATGCTCCCTTGAGCAGGGCCTGGTAAGCAACCAGAGGGTTTACTCCGAGAAAGGCAATCATCATTGTCCCAATCAATAGGGCAAGAAGAAAGGCCGCTATAGGAATAAAGCTCATCGATATTTCCCGGATATTCTTGTACTTCATTTTGTCACCTGTATTTTTTTACTTACCAATTATAGTATATGTAAGTAAAGTTTTTGAATTAAAAAATATTATATTTAATTCGTAATATCGGTATTTAAATATTATTAGAGCATAGGGAATAGGGATGTTTCGTACACTTTATTATTTATTATTCGACACAATTTTTAGAAAATCCTTCTTTTTGGAAAAAGTTTTTAGTTTAAAGGTTACAAACTGCGAGTTTGAAGAATAATAGCAGTAACATGATAGTAGATAGTAGAAGGATAGGTATAAATAGGTATCTGTCCCTGTTTCATTTATCAGCTTTATAATATCATGAATTTTTTCACCACATAAAAATTTTACAATTAACTGTTTATTATTCCCATATCATAATATTTTATTTTACAAAATATAAAAGATATATCGAGAAGAAAAAATAAAATCCTTCGATTTTAATATACGGCTAAACTGCTGCCTTATTTAAAATCGGGAGAATTTTACATCTTTTTTTACCTTAATTATATTGTATATTTTATCTTTTTTTATCAAAAATTTGATCTATAAACCAATTTGTCATTGCTGCTGATTTTCCATGAGAAGGACACTTTCCTTGTCCTAAAAGTTCATCAACAATTGATTGAATCAAAGG
>CAYTVM010000195.1:1709-4313 GCA_964441685.1 uncultured Atribacterota bacterium
ATCTGCATCATCATACCATTTTGGAACTTGATGGCGCCGGGCATAATCCCGTGCAAGATCGCCATCTCTTCTCATCACTGCGACTAATCGAGAATTTTTTGCCTTTTGGAAACCAGGGCCACTCTTTACTTCAGTTACATCACCACAACCAATAATACCCCATCTAATTTCTTTATTCTTCTGTATCATTTAATTCAAACCCTCCTTGTATTGCCTACCTTAATTTAACCACAATTCAGCTAATAACTGCAGAAATCGATTGCTAAAAGTGATATAATTTTCAATTCTTTCCCGAGAAGAATATTTTCTTAAAGGACTATGGAAGGCAACCGCCAAAAGTCATTCTTCACCCATGACCTTTCATTTTCATCTGGAGACCAATAGCCCAAAGAGAAATGAGACTTTTTTCTATTATACACATTCTCTATAAAATAAGGAATCCTTCTACCTATATCTGAAAAGATTTTATACTGCTATAGATACACCTTTTCCTGTTTTTGGGTTTTAAAAGAATGATTAGGCCTGTGAATTATCATAAGGATTAATTTCCCCGGATATGCTTATTCTGATACCATTACCCTTTAATATTTTTATGTAATCTTTATAGAAAATTGCTATCCTGATCTGAATGATGAATGAGATTATCGGTTTTTCCAGTATCTATAGCCATGGTTAAAATAAAGATATCCGAACCAGTTATATTTTCGATTACAATAAGAGATATAGATAACATAAATTACTTTATAACTTGCTGAAATTTGTCAGAGCAGTTTCTAAAGGATGAATTATCGATACCAATGTATCCGCGTCTTTTTTATTCCATATACGGGTCTCGCGATTTACCATTCCTTTAATCTGTTCTTTAATTGTTTCCATTTTATTCCGTTGTTATATTATGTGTCATAGGGCCGGCTTTGAAAGCTATCAATCACAAAAGGATGGATTCTGGTTTTCTTAGGAATGACAATAGGGAGAGAAATAATATAAAAGGAAAGTAAATCAGGTAGAACTGGTTAAATTTTTCAGTTCTTTAAAATCCTCTTTTAAACTGTAGTATAATTTCTTATATAGCTGATAACAATGGTTATATCTTTCGGTATTTTGAATCCTGGGAAGGATAGTCTTTTTAACTTTAATAATTCTATTCACTGCTTCTGCAAAACTACTATACACGCCAACACCTACTCCGGCAATCAAAGCGGCTCCAAAGGCAGGTCCTTCCTCTGCATTTAATAGATTTATCTCTTCACCCAAGATATCAGCCAATATCTGCTGCCATATCCTGCTTTTTGCTCCTCCTCCGGTAGCCTTTATTTCTTTAATCTTTACCCCTTTATCTTTCATTAATTCCAGAGAATCTTTTAAGGCAAAGGCTACACCTTCCAGGACACTTCTTGCAAAATGTCTTTGGTCATGTTTTCCGGAGATACCAAAATATATCCCACGGGCATCAGCATCATTATGGGGAGTCCTTTCTCCATAGAGATAAGGTAAGAAGATCAATCCTTCACTACCAGGCTCTATCTCTCCTGCTAATTGATCTAATTTTTTATAATCTAAGCTACGGTTAAATAATTTTTTCCGTAACCATTCATAAGATATACCTGCTGATAGCATTACCCCCATCATATACCAGCTATCTGGACAGGCATGATTAAATAAATGTATCCTCCCTTTTTGATCAGCTTGAGGATTATTAGTCTGGGCCAGGACTACCCCTGAGGAACCGATACTGATCATTACCCTTCCTTCTTCTATTATCCCACTTCCCACTGCTCCACAGGCATTATCAGCTCCTCCGGCAACTATTGAAGTTCCAAATTTAAGGTCGGTCTTTTCGGCTATTGGTTTGGTTATCTTACCGGCTAAATCGAATGAATTAAGCACTGGAGGGAGTAAATTTTGGTCAATTTCTAATTTTTCCAATAAGTCGGTAGACCATTTCTTTTTTATCACATCAAACAATAGGGTACCGGCAGCATCAGATACTTCGGTAAACAGCTCATCGGTCAATTTATAGCGGATATAATCTTTGGGTAGAAGGATATGTTTAACCTTTTTATAATTTTCCGGTTCATTTTCTTTTAACCACAATATCTTGGGAGCAGTAAATCCCTCCAGGGCGGGATTAGATACATAACGGATTAACTGATCTAATCCTCCAGCTTTTGCATAAATCTCTTTACATTGTTTTGAGGTACGGGTATCACTCCAGAGGATGGCTGGTCTAATCACTTCCATCTTTTCATCAAGGAAGACTGAACTGTGCATTTGCCCGGATAAGCTTATTCCTTTAATCTGGTTAGAGTGAATAGGATGATTAGATACTGTTTCCTTTATTACTTTTACAGTGGCCTCCCACCAATCATCAGGAGATTGTTCTGCCCAACCAGAGTGAGGAGTTGCTAAGGGATATGAAACTGTTTTACTGGAAATAATTTTACCCTCTACTGATATTAATAGAGCTTTTACTCCACTGGTACCAATATCTAAACCTAAAAGATAACTCATAAAAAACCTACTCTTTAATTTTAATATTTTTAATAATCACTCTTTATACATTCGGTCAAAATATTTTTGAGCATTTATTAGAGATTCTCTCAT
>CAYTVM010000196.1:0-4276 GCA_964441685.1 uncultured Atribacterota bacterium
TCCCATAGAGGAAAAATTAGCGGAAATTAATCAAGAAATCAGTCAAATAGTAAAAAAGATAAAAAACCAAGATTTTAAAAAAACGCTCTCACTACGCCTGGAAGCAGCCAATATTTTTTATAATCAACCAGAGATAATGGATAGATATGCTTTAGGGGGATTAGAAATATTTGAGAGCAAAAGTTTTGAGAATATTAAAAAAAATCCCAGGGTAACTCTGTTTTTTGTGGGGAATTCACCGAGCTATAAGAGTTATCAATTAAACTGTATTGCCGAGATCATCTCTCCGGAACGTACTTTTTACCATTTTATCATGAATATGCGCTCTTTATTTGAAGAAGCCAGATTTCATTATCAACAACCAGCTTATCCCTTTGCCATACGCTATCATATTGTTCAAATACTCGATAAATCGTTAAAAGTACGTCCAGCAAAATAATAAACATAAGAGAGGTTTTTATTTATGTATAAACGTATCCTGATTGCACTGGATAATTCGGAAGATTCAAGAAAAGCAGAGAAAATAAGTGTTTTATTTGCCAAAAAATTTAATTCTACTCTTACCGGATTTCATGCCTATTCAGGAAGATTTCATCGGGAAAGATTTAAAATTATTGAAAAATACCTTCCTGAAAAATATCAAAAAGAAGAGGTTCTTCATCACCAGAGAAATATTCATTCTGTTTTAATCGAAAGGGGGATGGAAATTATTTCTTTGGAATATATGAAAAGAATCAGAGATGAATGTGAAAAGTTCAATATAAATTTTAAAGAAAAAATAGTTGATGGAAAAAATTCGGACCAAATAATTGAGGAGGCGAAAAATCATCATCTTTTAATTATTGGTGCGCAAGGATTGGGAAAGGTTAACTTACCTTATCGGTTGGGTAGTAATTCCAGGAGAGCTTTACGGCATACTAATATAGATCTTTTATTAGTAAAAAGAGATGTTTTACCCAAAAAAATATTGGTAGGGCTCGATGGAAGTAGGCAAAGCCAGAAAATATTAGAAAAAGTGATAAAAATAGCTCATTTATTTGATTCTGAAATCTTTTTGGTCTCTAGCTTTGAACCTTTGCTTCATCGGTCTGTTTTTAAATCCCTGGTTGAGGTGTTAAGCGAAGAGGCAGGAAAAGTATTTAAATTTAGGGAACAGGAAGACTTACATAATAAAGTCATTGACCAAAGTTTAGCCGAACTTTACCGCTCTTACTTAGATCATGCTAAATCTATTCTAGAAAGAAATGGGGTTTCTGTAAAGACTGAACTTTTAGAAGGTAAACCTTATTATTCCCTATGGGAAAAAAGTAGAGGTATCAATCCTGATCTTATTGTGGTAGGAAAATTTGGACTTCATCAAGGAAAAAATCAGCATATTGGCTCTACTACTGAAAATATTTCTGAAGTAGCTGAATGTAATATTCTGATCCTAGGGTTATCGGAAGAAAAAGAAGGTGCTCAGGAAGAAGTTTTAAAAGAAACAGTAGAAAAAGAAGACGAAGGTGAAGAGAAAATTATTTGGAGCGAAGAATCAAAGGAAAGGCTAAAAAGAATACCTGCTTTTGCCAGAGCAATGGCAATTTTAGCGATTGAGAGGTATGCCAAGCAAGAGAATATTAAATTAATTACACCTGAGGTGATGAAAAAAGCAAGAGAAGAAAAATCCACCTAAATCATAAAACGTTTACTTCTCTTAAGAATCTCTATAAAAAGTTTTTTTAAATAGTCAAATGGGAAAGGGGCGGTTATTTTTTTAAGAATAGCTGCCCCTGTTATTATGATGATTTTGAGCTGTCTGATAAGTAGTAATGTATTTAATTATAAAAAGGAGTTATAAATTATGTTAAAAGAATTTAAAGAATTTGCCATGCGGGGGAACGTGATTGACATGGCAGTAGGTATCATCATTGGTGCTGCATTTGGTGCTATTGTTCAATCATTAGTTTCGGATATCGTTATGCCGCCAATTGGTCTGCTTTTAAAAGAGGTTGATTTTACAAATCTCTATATTATTTTAAAAGAAGGTGCAAAAACTGCCGGTCCCTACGCTTCTCTGGCTAGTGCTCAGTCGGCTGGAGCAGTTACTATTAATTATGGTGTGTTCACCAACACTATCATACATTTTATTATTGTTGCTTCCGCCGTTTTTATGCTTGTTCGCAGTGTGAATCGTCTTAAGAAAAAAGAGGAAATTTCTTCTGAATTAACAATAAAAGATTGCCCTTACTGTTTATCCCATATTCCCGTAAAAGCGACGCGCTGTCCAAATTGTACTTCTCAATTAACTTAAGACTAAATGATAAATTTAAAATAATACTCTAAAGTGTTTTTAAGTTTTTTTATATTATGGATGATATTAATATTACCATTTCAGCAAAAGCTGCGAAAATCGTTTACCAGCCTCCACCAAACCTTTAATATTAAAGCCCTTTCAGGTATTTTACTGAAAGGGCTTTATTGTTTTCTTTGAATTATTTTCCAGAAAAAGAAGGATTTTTAATCTAAAGAGCAGAATCATGATAAAAATAGTGTATATATTTTTCTGGTATTAAAAAATAGTTTTATGTTAGAGAAGATAAGTATATTTTAAATAGCAAATAATCCTGAACGGAAATTTTATAAGCGCTAAATTAATTTAATAAAGGAATATTAATGGTTACAAAATTTATAGAATACAATATTTCATTAAAAGAAATTGACAGGAGAAAAAAAGCATTTACTACGCTTATTATTAGCATCTGGTTTGGGTTAATAATATCTGCTTTTGATTTCATTATATCAAATATTTTACTATCGGTTATTTTTATATTAACTTTTGCAATTTTTCTTAATATTTCAAGAGTATTAACTATAAATTCGTTAAATTATTTTTCACAGATACGATTCTTAGTGAATAATGCATCAATTGAAAGGAAAACAAAAAAATCAGAAGAAATATATCTTTTTAAGGATATTACAAAATTAAATATAAAAAGGACAAGTAAAGGTTATATAAGAGAAATTGGATTATTCTTAAAAGATGAAAATAGCATATTTATCAATGGATTAAACGATTTTGAACTATTCAGAGAGAAGCTTATGAATAATTGCAGCAAGAGCATTAAAATAAAGAAAATTAATGAGCTTATTGATTTTGACCATCCACTTTTTTATTTGTTTTTTGGATTTATTGTAAGCTCCATATTCACAATGCTTATCCGTTTAATAACTGGATTAAATTCTTCTAATCTTGAAATTATTTATTTAAGTGTGCTATTTTATAATTTAATTGTCAGTCTATTTTTTATTTTAAAAAAACCTATTTCTAAGAGATTTGGGAAAACAACACAAATAACAGATTACATTTTAGGTATATTAATTTTTCTTGCTGATGTTATTTTATATTTTTTAATTTTTGGTTAAAAGGAATGGTAAATGAAAATTTAATGTTCAAGAATTTCGAGAGGGACGGATGGATAGTTCTCTGTTCCTATTTATTTAAGAAATTATCAAAAAAACTAAAAGTTGGATTTTTAGGAACAAATGTAGTAACATATAAAAATGCTCAATCTACCTTACAAAGCCTTAGGTGGAAATCTCGATGTAAAATAAAGCAAGGGGGTCAGTTTATGGATTCCGGAGAGTCTAAAGTAACCGTTAATTTCATTCAGGAGATCATTAATCAAGATAAAGAAACGAATAGATATAATGGTAGAGTTCATCTTCGCTTTCCTCCGGAACCAAATGGGTACCTGCACATCGGCCATGCCAAGTCAATCTGCTTGAATTTTGGTTTAGCTACACAAAATGGTGGTCTATGCAATCTTCGTTTTGACGATACAAATCCCTGCAAGGAGGATGTAGAGTATATTGATTCTATAATCGACGATGTTCGCTGGTTAGGATTTGACTGGGGCGAAAGGCTTTTTTATGCTTCCGACTATTTTGAAAAAATGTATGATTACGCCATTCGTCTAATTAAAGTAGGTAAGGCTTATGTGTGTGACCTGAGCCCCGAAGAAATCAGGAATTACCGGGGGAATTTTAAGGAGCCAGGAAGAGAAAGTCCATATCGTAACCGTTCTGTGGAAGAGAATCTAGAGTTATTTCAACGTATGCGGGATGGTGATTTTCCTGATGCTTCCCGGGTATTACGGGCAAAAATTGATATGTTTTCACCTAATTTGAATATGAGAGATCCTGTTCTTTACCGTATTTTAAAGGCTACTCATCATCGGACAAGAGATAAATGGTGTATTTATCCTATGTACGACTATGCCCATCCTCTTGAGGATTA
>CAYTVM010000197.1:0-4275 GCA_964441685.1 uncultured Atribacterota bacterium
ATAATGATTTGCCCCTTTTTCCCTACGGTAACTGTAGTAAAATATAAATCGGAATGATCAAACATCTTTCATCTCCTTTTTTCTGTATTGTCTTACATGTGGGATAAGTGGCATTTTTCTTACTTTTAGTAATAATATCACGCTTCATATATACTGTCAATGATTTCTTTGACTCAAATTACGCGATTAAAGACTACTTTTTCATTAACTAAAAACGGATGGTAAAGGTCGTCAGTTTCCATTTTCTAATCATTACTCATAAATCCAGTCCATATAAATAAACAGAAAATAAATATAGTTTTAAATATAATGACTTTAAAAATGTTTACTTGGTCGTGTAAAAACAATCTTTCAAGATAACAGGGATTCGTCTCTATCGAATTTAAAAAAATGGAGTATGCTCAAATTTATTTAATTATACACCACTTTTTTCTTTTTGTTTATAAATATTTTTTCTCTAAAATAAAATAACTATGTCTAAAATATGATTTTTTAGGGAATATAATAAGTAGAGGAATAATTTAAAAAAGAATAAATAAATCATCACTAAAAGTTGATAAGGGCAAACTATCTTAAAGGATAGGACGCAAAGTTATGGGTCTAAAGTGTTTTTTGCACTAGGATTGCCAAACTACCGACTTTTTTTGTTTAGAAACATTTTGTTATCATCCCTTTCATGCTAATGAATCTAAATAAAAAAAGCACTAATGAGGAGGTAAACAAAATGATCTTTCTTAGAAAAAGAATGTTTCTTATGCTATCGTTAATGACTATACTTATTATGGTATTATTTTACAATATATCTAGTCCTATAAATATAAATTGTAAAAATACAATTGTTTATGCTAAGGAAAATGAAATTATAAAATATACGGAAAAAATAAGCCCTTTAATCATTAAGGAGAATAATAATCTAATTTGCGACTCATCTACCGGAATATGTAGTCCTCCTCCCGGATGGAACTAAATAGATTAGCTAATCCTGATGCTAATACTATAAAGAACCGTTGTCCCCTGCCGGCATTCAGAAGAAAAAGGGATGCGCAAAAAATCTTTATCCTTGATAGTTAATTATACTATTTACCGAGGATAATAATTTGACTTCATATCTTTATTTCAAGTAAAACACTTTATTTTTTAGATTTATTAAAATATAAGAGGAATAAATAAGGGGATATAGGTAATAAATAATAAAACCAATATTAAAGCCAGTAATAATGGAACAGATGCTTTACTGATCTTTTCAATGGGAAATCCGGTGATGCTACTGGCTATATATAAATTTATTGCTACTGGCGGAGTAGACATACCTATAGCCAGAGCGATAGTCATCACAATACCAAAATGAATAGGACTTACGCCTATTTTAGTGATAATAGCTAATAAAATTGGCGTTAAAATAATAATAATGGAAGCAGTTTCCATAAATACTCCGGCAATAAGTAAAATGATGTCAATTAATAAAAGAATTACATATTTATTTTGGGAAAGAGAAAGTACTCCGCCAGCAATCAAAGAAGGGATACTCCAATTCGCTAAAACCCAACTAAAAACTTGAGCAGTTGCAATCAAAAACATAATTAAAGAAGCAGTAATTCCTGATTTAATAAATATTCTTACAACATCTTTGATTTTTTTATCTCTGTAGATAAATAAAGATACAAAAAGAGCCCAATCGACAGCAATAACTGCTGCCTCAGAAGGAGTAAAATAACCCGAAAAAATTCCCCCTAAAATTATTATCGGAGTAATCAAACCCCAAATCGACCCTTTAAAGGTTCTCCAAATATTTTTTAAGGAAAATTTTGCCCCTCTGGGATAATCTTCTTTTGCTGCTCTTTTAAGGGCTACAATAATTAAAGCTAATGCCATTAGAATTCCGGGAATAAATCCATTAAGAAATAATCGAGCTATTGATACATTAGAAATAAGAGCGTATAATACCATGGGCACTGAAGGAGGTATTACCACTCCTATGCCCCCTGCGTTAGCAATTAAAGCAGCAGAAAATTCTGGATTATACTTTCTTTTTTGGAGCTCAGGTATTAATGGTGTCCCTATTGCTGCTGTAGTAGCAGCTCCGGAACCAGAAATAGCTCCGAAGAAGGCCGATGCTATTACACTAATGATCCATAATCCTCCTCTTAAAAAACCAAAGATTGAATCAGCAAACTCTACTATCAATTTTGACATCTTTCCTTCTGCCATCAAATCCCCTGCTAAAATAAAAAAGGGGACCGCAATAAGAGGAAAAGAATCTATTCCGGCAAACATCCTCTGAGGCACAATCATCAAAGGAATATTACCCATAAAAAGTATTAAAACTGAAGAGAGCCCAATAGAGATGGCCACTGGTATACCAAGTAACATAAGTACTATAAAAGAAAAAAATAAAATTAAAGCAATCATTATCCTTTTATCTCCTTACTCATGGTTAATTCTCCTATCAAGCTAACTATTCCATAATATAACATGATTAAAAAACTTAAAGGAAAACATAAATAAATTATTTTCATCGGAATTAGTAAGGCAGGTGAAGTTTGATATATTTGAAGGGAAATCATTTTTATTCCATAATAAATACCTATCAAGAAAAAAATAATAGTGATGGTGTTGGATAAAATAGTAATCACTTTATGTTTACGGTCTTTAAACTTTTCTACTATAAAAGTAACAGCAATATGAGAACCTTGTTTATAGGCCACAGTAGCAGCCAAAAGACTTCCCCAAACCAGTAGATAGCGAGATAATTCTTCTGTCCAGGAAAGAGCAGTAAAGAAAACTCTACAGATAATCTGCATAGTAATGATAATAGTCATAGCAGCTAAGATAAGAAAAACAAAAACTTTTATTATAGAATTTATATAATCGCTTATTTTTTTAAGCTGAATATAACACTGCTTCATTTTTCCCCTCTTAAATAATTTTTACTCAAATGATTACTCCGATTTTTAATGAAGTTTAGGATTTATATCTCCGGCCAGTTTTATTCACTTAACAATGCCATAAAAGATTAAGTAATAGATTTATCTTTCAGGAAGGTTCTTAACTTTCTCAAATATAGCGCCATAAAGCAAGTTTATGGCGCTATGATGTTGATTGAATTAACTTATTTACTTCTAAAATTAGCTAATTCTTCCTGAATTTCCTCTAATAAACTTCCAAATTTAGGTCCATACTTTTCATATACCGGTTTTACGGCTTCTCTAAAAGAGTCAAAATCTGGATTCTCTGTAACTTCCATACCATTTTCTTTTATCACTTTAAGTTGTTCTGCTTCGTTATTATTATTATATTCCCTTGCTGCATTCCCTGCTTCTTTTGCTGCTTCGCTGAATATCTTCTGGTCTTCCGGAGAAAGAGAATTCCAAACATTCAAACTGGTTAAGATAGTCGCTGGTGCATAGGTGTGTCTATCTAAAGTCATATATTTTTGTGATTCATAAAGTTTAAAGGAATAAATGACGACTACTGGATTTTCCTGCCCATCAATAGTCCCTTGTGAAAGTGCGGTAAGACATTCTGTCCAGGCCATAGGTACAGCGTTAGCTCCCAGGGCTTTGAATGTATCAACATACAAGGGATTTTCCATTAAACGAATCTTTAAACCATTCATATCAGCAGCAGTGTTGACCGCTCTGACACTATTGGTAAGATTTCTAAAACCTCTTTCTGAATAGGCTAAACCATGAAGTTTTATACTTTCAAGGTTCTTTAGAATTTTCTGTCCAATAGATCCATCCAGTACAAAGTAAGCTTCTTCTGGTGTACCGAAAAGAAAAGGCATTTCAAATACCGCAATCTCTGGAAGGAAATTGGCAATGGGTCCATTAGTAATGACCCCCATATCTATCGTCCCCATTTGCATGCCTTCCAAGAGAGTTCTCTCATCACCTAATTCAGCATTAGGATGGATTTCAATTATTATTTGACCAGCCGTTTTTTCTTCCACAATTTCTTTGAATTTTAAAGCAGATATATGGAAAGAATCCTTTTCATTTACTACATGTGAAAGTTTGATTACTCGAGAATTATCTGCAGCGAAACCTAGCAGAGATAAACTTCCTATTAATAAAACTACAACTGATATTAAAACAAATATCTTTTTCATTGGATACTCCTTTTTCAATTTCTTAATTTTTAAATTCTTAACTTATTTGTTTTATTTTACTTTTTATTTAATCTCTTACTGATTTTTATTTTTTATTCCTCGCCTCCTCCCTTCGTACGGCACCTTTATCGGCAGAACCCACTAAATCAGTGTAATATTTTAGA